>VGDC01000063.1 GCA_016869895.1 Alphaproteobacteria bacterium | reverse complement strand
GCCGCCCTCCACGATGCCGGATACGAACCGGAGTGGCTGGCGGGCATCTCCATCGGCTCCATCAACGCCGCCATCATCGCCGGAAACCCGCGCGAGCAGCGTGTGGAGAAACTCCGCCGATTCTGGGAGACTGTCTCCTCCGGTCTGCAAGCTCCCTCGCTCATCCCCGGTGATTTCGGTCGCAAGATGTTCAACGAAGGCAGTGCATTCATGGCGACGATGATGGGCATCGACGGCTTCTTCACGCCGCATTTCCCCGTCAGTCTGCTGAATCCTTTCCGCCCCACCAATATCGTCAGTTATTATGACTCTTCGCCCCTGCGTTCCACACTGCTGGAACTGGTGGATTTCGATTATCTGAACTCCGGCAAGACGCGCTTCTCTGCAGGTGCGGTGAATGTACGCACGGGCAATTTCGTCTATTTCGACACGAAGGAACAGCGCATAGAGCCGGAGCACATCATGGCCAGCGGCGCGCTTCCTCCCGGCCTTCCCCCGATTGAGATAGACGGCGAGTTGTATTGGGACGGCGGCCTCGTCTCCAACACGCCCCTCCAACACGTCATGGATAATATGGGACGCAAGGAAGACACCTGCATTTTCCAAGTGGATTTATACTGCGCCGAGGGTGAAGCGCCCACCAACCTGCTCGACGTCGCCGAGCGGGAAAGCGACATCCGCTATTCCAGCCGCACGCGCATGAACACCTCGGTCTTCAAGCAGGTGCAGACCATGAAACGCTCGACCCAAAAGCTTCTGGCGCGCCTGCCAAAAGAATTCCACGACGACCCCGACTTCCAGCGTCTGCAAGATTGGAGCTGCGAAAGCGCGGTCACCATCGTGCACCTCATCAACCGCCGCAAGGTGCTGCAATCCTCCTCGAAGGATTATGAATTCTCCCGCGTGTCCATGGAAGAACGGTGGAACAACGGCATGGCCGATGCCCTCCACACCCTGAACCACCCGAAATGGCTGAACCGCGAGATACCCAAAAGCGGCATCAAGACCTTCGATTTGAACGAACCGACTGTAGAAGAATTGAAGGCGAAGAAATAGGCCGCCCCTTGCGGAGCGGCCTGTGTTTTTCATCATTTCGCAGTGCGCTTCGTATATTCCGCGATGCGCTTTCCGAAGATGCGCGCCGTTTCCAAATCGCCCGGCAGCGGGCCTTCCTCGGGCGAAGCATCGGAAGGAGACTGCGCCAGCGCACCCGTGAACCCCGCGAGGTAGTTCACATCGTTGCGGGTGTTCTCCTTCTTGTTCGCAGGCATCAACCCCGTGCCGATCCAGACCATGCCGTGCTGCATGGCGAGCGTAACGAAATAGGTGATGGTGTTGAACTTATCGCCGTTGATAGATGCGGAATTGCTGAAACCCGCAGCTACCTTGTCTTTCCACTTGCCAGAGAACCAAGGTTTCGAGCTGGCATCCGCGAATTTCTTGAACTGCCATGCAGGACCGCCCATGTAGGTGGGTGAGCCGAAGATGATAGCATCGCTCTTCTCCAGCAACGCCCAGTCAGCCTCGCTCACGTTGCCTTCTTTGTCGATGGCGATGAGGGAGTTTTTCACTCCCTCTACGCTTCCAGCGCCTTCATGGACGGCTTCTGCCTGTTTGGTGGTATGGCCATAACCGCTGAAGAAAATCGTCGTGATTTGTGTCATTTTTCGCTCCTTTTTAAATCAATTTCGTATCGTATTTTGGTCATTTCGGAACGTCTATGACGACGATTTCCGCATCCGTGTTTGCGATGATGGAGAGTGTATCCGAATCGGTCACCTCCGCACCATCGCCTTTTTTGAGAAGCGCACCATTCACGGTGAATTCCCCTTCCGAAGCAAGCACATAGGCCATATGCTTGATGGACTGCTTCAGCTTCGTTCCCTTGACCAAGTTGCCGCCATAAATCGCAGCATCCTGATGGATGAACAACGCATCTGTATGTTTGTGTTCCGGCTGACCGGAAACCAAGACCGGAAGCGCATCAGCAACCGGTTTCTTGGGGAACTGCTTGGCTTCCCAACGCGGTTCGACATTGCGCTCTGCAGGCAAAATCCATATCTGATAAAGCGTGGTATTCACGGGTTCAGCGTTGTATTCACCATGGAAAACGCCCTTGCCTGCGCTCATCACCTGCACGTCGCCAGCGGCGGTCTTGCCGATGTTGCCCATGCTGTCCTTGTGGGTGATGGCACCGGAACGGACATAGGTGATGATCTCCATGTTATCATGCGGATGCGCGCCAAAGCCGCGCCCAGCCTCGATGATGTCATCGTTTATCACCCGCAGCGCACCGAATCCCATGCGTGCGCGGTTATGGTAATTGGCGAAGCTGAAGTGGTGACGGGCATTGAGCCAGCCGTGGTCAGCGTGACCGAGTTTTTCGTAAGGATATACCGTAATCATAATAAATACTCCGTGTGTGCTGTAGCATCAGGCCACAGCGATGATAGGAAAGCGGCTCTGGATGGGCGTCCAACGGCTGAGGGCATAAGCACCCGAACCTTGGATGGCCACGATGACCGCGAGTGCGACGAGCAAAGCGGGGAACTCCCAGCCACCGCCAGTGGCGCTGAAGACCCAGCCGTTTCCGCTATGCGCCCAAGTCGCGCCGAGTAGCAAAGGAATGGTCAAAGCCGCTGCCAAGCGGGTGAGGAAACCTGCCAGAAGCGCAGCGCCACCGGCGATTTCGCCGAAAATGGTCAAATACGCCGCGATAGCGGGCAGCCCCATGCTCTCGAAATATGCCACCGTGCCCGGCACAGTGAAAACAAGCACTTTCATCACCCCATGCGCCAGAAGGATGGTGCCAAGAGTGACACGCAAGCCAGTTGCGCCAAGATTTTGAGCGGTATGGGAAGAACGGATAGACATAAAAACTCCTGTTGTCTGGGTGGTGTGTCATTCACAAAACGACTATACTCTTTCCATTTGAGATGATAATATACCGATATTGCACTTCATTGATTCCAAAATGGAACTAATCTACCATGCAGAAACTTTCCCACATCCCCGTGTTCCTTGAAGTCGCCAAGCAGCAGAGTTTTGCTAAAGCGGCGAAGCATCTGGGCATGGCGGGCCCTGCCGCCAGCAAGCAGGTGATGGCCTTGGAAGAGGAACTGGGTGTGAAGCTGCTGAACCGCACGACCCGACTTGTGACGCTGACGGAGGAGGGTTTGGCGTTTTATGAACGTGCGCGGGTGGCGATGGACGAGTTAAAGGATGCCGCCGCGCAGATTCAGGAGAGCAAGACTTCGCCCAAAGGCATTCTGCGCATCAACGCGCCGCTCTCCTTCGGGCAGATGCATCTGCTGCCCGTGCTTTCCGGCTTCGCGAAGAAATACCCCGATGTGCGGCTGGAAGTGTCGCTGGATGACCGGATGATAGACGTGGTGGAGGCGGGATATGATGTGGTCATCCGCGTGGGCGTGCCGCAGGATTCGACGCTGGTTTCCAAACATCTCGCCCCCTGCCCCATTCTGGTGGTGGCGTCGCAGCTATACCTCGCGGAGCATGGCTGGCCGCGCGTTCCCGCCGATCTTAAAAACCACCGCATCATCGCCTATAGCTATCAGGGTGGCACGAGCGAATGGAAATATAAGGATGCGGCAAACCGCATCCACAGCTTCCGCAGCGAAGGCGTGCTGCGCGCGAACACGTCCGACATGATGCTGCAAGCCGCGTTGGACGGCGTGGGCATCGCTATGCTACCGCAATTCTGCGTGTCCACCCATATCGCGGCAGGCACGCTTATCCGCCTGTTCCCCGACCATGAGACTTACCCTGAACGGCAGATAACCGCGCTGATGCCGCCGAACCGTTATCGCTCCGCCAAGGTGCAGTTGTTCCTCGATTGGTTGACGCAAAGCTGCAAATCCATGCCATTGTGAGCGATTCGTTCCAAAAAGGAATGAATGCTCTTCCGATAAACCACATTCCCTTCTTATGGTTTCGGGTGTAGCGTGCTGGGTGAACATAACATCCAAAACTAAAGGAGTCTCTCATGCCTGTTTCCGTGAAATACACCACCACTGCCACTGCCACTGGCGGCCGCGACGGCAAAGCCGCCACCGATGATGGCGCATTCAGCGTCAAACTTTCCACCCCGAAAGAATTGGGCGGCAGCGGCGGCGAAGGCAACAACCCCGAACAGCTTTTCGCGGCGGGTTACAGCGCGTGCTTCCTCGGCGCGATGAAGGCTGTCGCGAAGTCCCAGCAAATGACCGTGCCTGATGAGACCACCGTTTCCGCCACCGTGGGCATCGGCCCGCGCAGCGAAGGCGGATTCGGCCTGACCGTCGCACTGCACATCAAACTGCCCGGCCTGACGAAGGAAGACGCGGAGAACCTCGTGCATGAAGCACATAAGGTCTGCCCTTATTCCAACGCCACGCGCGGCAACATCGACGTGCAGTTGACTGTGCTCTAATCGATTCTCTTCCAAAAGCGGCGGCGGGGAGACCTGCCGCCGTTTTTTCTTGTCTGCCATGCGGCTTCCGCGCTTGTCTTCGCCGGAAATCGGCGTATAAAGACGGGAAACCCAAAGGATTTCCGCTGCTATGGCGAAGCTTCTCCTCATCTTCTTCTGTATCGCGCTGGGCATGGCGTTCCGCCGTTTCAAAATCATGCCTGAAAATGCTGCCGCGACGCTGAACCGCTTCGTTATCTGGGTGTCGCTGCCCGCGCTGGTGCTGTATTACATCCACCGAATCGACCTTTCCACCACCGATGCGCACTCGCTTTTCGCACCTGTCTTGATGCCGTGGATGCTGTTCTTCGGCGCATGGGGTTTTCTCGCGCTCATCGGCAAATGGCGGGGGTGGGACAGGCGCACCATCGGCGCGCTGGTGTTGACTTGCGGCCTCGGCAACACCGCCTTCGTGGGCTTCGCGATGATCGACGCGCTATACGGCGCGGAAGGCTTGCAAACCGCCGTGCTCATTGACCAGCTCGGCTCGTTCCTCGCGCTGTCTACCCTTGGCATCATGGTCGCCATTTTCTATGCGGGGCAAACGCTTTCGTGGGGCGTTATCGTGCGGAAGGTGTTGACCTTCCCGCCTTTCGCCGCGCTGTTCCTCGCTTTCGCGCTGATGCCTGTGGAATTTCCGCAGGAGCTGAACGACATCCTACTCATCTTAAGCGGGACACTCGTGCCGCTGACGATGTTATCGGTGGGTTTGCAGCTGAATGTTTCGTTGGCCGCCCTGCAACGGCACAAAAGCCACCTTTTCTTCGGTTTGGGCTATAAACTCGCCCTCGCGCCAGCGGTTTTCTACCTGCTCTATGGCCTGTTCATGAGCCCTGATGATGTGGTGTTCCGCGTTATCGTGCTGGAAGCGGCGATGGCACCGATGGTCACCGCAGGAATCCTGGCTGCGGAATATGATTTGCGTGGAGAATTGGCGGCGCTCATCGTGGGTATCGGCATCACCCTGTCACTGGCAACCGTGCCTTTGATGAATTTGTTTCTTTGGTGATGGGCAAGTCCCCCACCAGACTTCGTGAATTTTCTGTGACAGACCGCGCGTTTCCTTGACATTTCGAGGGCATTTGGCGATTATAGCAACTGCGAATCATTCTTAATTTGCTTAAGAAATCTAAGTGGCTGATAAATCAGACGGAAATAACGGCGCTACCAAGCCCGGTTCTGCATGGCATGAGCTGCAGGATCGTCTGCGTTTCGCCACATCCGATAACGAGCAGAAATACGAGACGAATCTCGTCGGTGGCCGCGCGCTCTACACCCAGCTGCTGACCTACCCCTCCACCATCATCCAGAACGCCATCCTGCGCCCTGACCTCGCCAAAGCCAAAAAGGCGGCGGGCAAAAGCAGCATGTTCAACGGCGCGGCGGCCTATAACTTCGCCGATAAATGGCTGTTGCAGGGCGTGGGCGGTCAGGTCATCCGCTCGGTCAGCACCGGATATGCCAAGCACGAGAACTACACCACCGCCCGCGATGCCGCCGATGCGCTGGTGGAACTGGCAGCCGGAATCGACGGGAAAGACGGTAAGCCCTCCTTCGCGGCGGAACTGGCGCAAGGCAAGCAGACCGTGCTGCAAGACCTCTTCACCCACTCGCAGGAAGCGGGCGAGATGCTGGAGAAATTCATCAGCGGCAAGCTGGATGTGTCTCCCTCAAACCTCACCAAGATGAATACGCTCTTTGCTGGCCTTGCCGAAATGTCGCATCAGCGCGCGGAGATGCTGAAAGCTTACGACTCACTCATGCAGAAGCCCGCGGGAGAACGCGAGCGGAAACCGGCGGATTACATCCGCGAAGTAGTGTCCAAACCGAAAATCGAGACGGTGCGCGATGCGCAGGTGTTCCTCGGTTTCACGGCATCCCTTCTGGCGGATTCCGCCCTGCCCTTCAGCTCGGAGCTATACATTCCACAGGAAGAAGTTTTCCTCACGCCAGACCAGAACAAGGCACTAGCGCAGGGCATCACCGAGCGGTTGGGCGAATTGCAGAAGGATGGCGCGGTGGCTTCGCCGGAGAAAGTCATCGCATTCGCCAATGAGCTGCACTACAAGCTGACGACCGCCAAGGGAACGGACATCAACCGCTTGCTCGACTTCGCCGATGCGCGGTTCTTCGACATCGAGAACAACATCGCCCATCAAAAGGCGGCGAAAGATGCGCGCACGCAAATCGCACCGGAAATCGCCGCCGCCGAGAAAGAACACATCGCCAGCCAAGCACCGCAGAATTTAGAAGTGAAAAGCGGTGCGCGCGATGCGGCGCGACTGGTGAAATCGGAAGCGAAATTCCTGACCCGTTCGCACATGGGCAAGGAAATCAACAAGCTCTATGGCCGTGGCCTTTCGAATCAAATCATGGCATTCCCCGTGAACGTGCTGGAGGAAGTGCTGCGCAACTTCTTCCACACCTCGCAGGAAGGCAAGCCCAAAGCGGGATTCGACGCGATGGTCGATCGGTTGAAGGGCAAAGACACGCAATCGGTCAAGCTGTTCGACACGGGCGCGTTCAAGAACAACCTGCTGGCCAACGGCTATCGCATGGTCATGCAGCCTATCATCGCCGCGCAGGGGACGGTTATTCTGCAAGAAGGTTCGCGCCTGAAAAGTGCACTGGCGGTGGAAGCATCGAAACAGACTTCACCGCTCATCGCCGCCGCCATCCGCTCTGGGCAAGATGCCGTGCCGGAAGTGGCAGAGCGTCTGGAGCAGACAGGCGGCCAGCACCCCGCCATCGCCGCGCTGCTGGAGCATCCTGATTACAAAAGCCGCATCGCCCCGCTTTTGGCGCAAGGCGGCAAAGCGGAGATGGGCGCGGAGGATTACAAACTCCTCGGTGATTTCTTCCTCGACATGAGCCGCGCGACGGTGAGCATGGCGGAAGAAGTGCTCTCGCCCTTCCAGTCTACTGATGCAAAAGCCCCACAGAAGGTGCAATCCATCGATGAAGTGGCCGAGCGTATCCTGAAACAGCCCATCACCAATGTGCCCGATGCGATGATCGGCCTCGCCTTCGCAGAAAGCTTCACCCGCTTGTCACGCGACAAAATCGAGATGATCGAATACATCGATCCCGAAGGCATCATGATCAAGCCCGACGCGCTGAAACAACTCAGCTATTTCATCGAGGATGAAAGCAAGCGACGCGGCCTTGCTTTGACGGGCGAAAAGGGACAGGAAAGACTGACCGAGAATGGCCAGCCCGCCAGCAAAGAAGCCATCGTGGGCTTCGGCAATGCGGTGGTCGCCAAGCTGGACAAATGCATTTCCCTGCCGATGCTGCTTGGTTCTATGAAGGGCGAATTGCGCGATGAAGTAGTCGCGGGCATGGAGAATCAGCTTTTCGGCGACACGCATTTCGACACGACTGCCGCAAATTCTGCGGCGAGTGGCGAAGCACCGAAGCAAAACGCACAGGTGGACAAGACGCTGACGACCGCATGGGCGGAGAAGGTGAAACGCCCGAAGGAAAGCAGCATCGCCAATGTGGGCACGCGCTGGAAACACCCCGAAGTGGCGCATGAACGTCAGAAGCTGTATGACCGTCTGGGTGGCTCGAAGCTGGTGGGTGCGGTGTCCACCGTCATCTACAAATCGCTCCAGCACAACACCAAGAAACTAGACCGTGGTAACCTCGTGGTCGCCGCGTGGACCTATGCCGCGCATCCTATCCTTTACGGAAAAGGCATCGTGCAGATTCGTGAGACATGGGACGAAATGCTCTTCCACAAGCAAAGCACGCTGAACGATGCGAACAAAGCCGTGGATTTCTCGGTGGCGGCGGTGAAGGCAGCGGGAATCGCCGACCCGAATCTGAACGAACGCCTGAGCGCGTTCACGGCGGATAACCTTGCGCTGGACACACTACAAAAAGAAGGTGACTTCCGTGACATCGCGCGCCTTGCTGCCAAACCACGCGCCGAGCGCACGGAGCAGGACAACGCGGCGATGGAAAGCTATTACCAGAAATCCGGCGACACGCTGTTGCAAGTGGCGGGGGGAATGCTTTCGTCGCTCAACGGCGGCACGAAACGCGAGACCTTCGGCGAAGCGGTAGAGCGCGTGACGCAAAGCCCAGTCGATAATCTACCGGATGCGGTGATTGCGTTGAGCTTCCTTTCCAGCCTTATCCATCAGAATGCCGCATATCTGGACAAGATGACCTATACCGACCCGAAAGACATCGCCCTTGACCGCAAGGCGCTCGAGAAGCTGGGCGGATTCATGAGCGATCAGGCTTACGCCGCAGGATTC
>VGDC01000062.1 GCA_016869895.1 Alphaproteobacteria bacterium | reverse complement strand
ATCGCGGATTTGGTGATGTTGAAGAGAGGATTCATGACGCTAATTAGCTATGGTCAAAGTAAGGTATAACTGATGCACAATCACAAAACCTTTTGCCGCTTTCCCCCAGCTTTTATTTTCTACTGAATCATAGGTTGTTGCCGCTCGCCAAACACCTACTATCTGCCAAATGAAAAAGGCAACTGACACCAATGCCATGACTGTCGCGAGCGGAAAAAATAGGAATCTGGGGACATTCGGCAGTACGAAGATAAGAAACAGAGTGCTAACGGGGAGATACAACACGAATAAAAGCAGATAGTTTATCCAAAAACTTTTAGCGAGTGAAAGTTCACCTTTCCAATGTCGCTTGATGTAATGAGATTTCTCTGCGCTCATTTCGCATCGCTCTCCGACAAATCGCCCTTCAGGTCGAAGTAGTGCTCGGCTTCCACGTAACGCACCGTGCCGGTCTTGGAACGCATGACGATGGTGTGGGTGGTCGCCCCTTTGACGGTGCGGCGCACGCCTTTCAGCATCGCGCCATCGGTGACACCCGTGGCGGCGAACATCACATCGCCGCTGGCGAGGTCGGTCACGCCGTATTTCCGGTCAAGGTCTTCGATGCCCATGCGCTTCGCGCGCTCGCGCTGCTCGTCATCATTGAACAGCAAACGCCCCTGCATGAAGCCGCCGATGCAGCGCAGAGCCGCCGCCGCCAGCACACCTTCCGGCGCGCCGCCGCTGCCGAAATAAATGTCCACGCCCGTGCCTTCGCGCGCCAAGGCGATGATAGCAGCCACATCGCCATCGCCGATGAGCTGGATGCGCGCACCCGCTTCTCGCACTTCGGCGATGAGTTTCTGGTGGCGTGGGCGTTCAAGGATGATAGCCGTCAGGTCGCTGACCGCGCAGCCCTTCGCCGCAGCTAAGCTTTTCAGGTTCTCGGCGGTGCTTTTGTCCAGATCCACCGTGCCTTCGGGGAAATTCGGGCCGATGGCGATCTTCTGCATATAGACATCCGGCGCATGCAGGAAACCGCCCTTTTCCGCCATGGCCACGACCGCCAATGCATTGGGTGCGCCCGTTGCGCAGATGGTCGTGCCTTCCAGCGGATCGAGGGCGATATCCACCTTCGCGCCATGTCCCGTGCCGACCTTTTCGCCGATGTAGAGCATGGGGGCTTTGTCGCGTTCGCCTTCGCCGATGACCACCGTGCCGTCGATATTCAGCGTGTTCAGCACGCGGCGCATGGCGTTCACCGCGGCTTGGTCAGCGGCTTTCTCCTGCCCGCGCCCCGTCCATTTCGAGGAGGCCAGCGCGGCGGCTTCCGCCACGCGCACCAGTTCCAGTGCGAGGTTGCGATCCATGGTGAAGTTTTCGACGTAAACGGGGGAAGGCGTGGCGTTCATGCGTGATTTTCCCTTAGGTTTTATTGTCAGGTGAGAATGCGGATGCGTTGCGGCGGGGTGACGACCGCTTCCAGCTTGCCGATTGCGGCGATGGCTTTTTCCATAGCGGCGTGTTGCGCCTCATGGGTGGTGAGTGCCAGTTCCACCGCTTCTCCCGGCGTGCGCGAATGCTGCACGAAAGTGCGCATGGAGATGCCATGGTCGCGGAAAATGCCCGTCACATCGGCGAGCACACCGGGTTTGTCCACCACGCTCAAGCGGATGTAATAGCAGGATTTCAGCAGCGCAGGGTCGGCCAGTTTCTCTTGCGTGAACTTCGCCACGGGCAGCAGGAAAGGCGTTTGCCCCGCACCGCGCGCGATGTCGATGAGGTCGGAGACGATGGAAGATGCGGTGGGGCCTGCGCCCGCGCCGCGTCCTTCGAAGACCATCGTGCCGCAGGCATCGCCATGCGCGACCACCGCGTTATAGACCCCGTCCACCTTAGCGATGGGTGCTTTGCGCGGCACGAAGCAGGGATGCACGCGCTGCGAGATGCCTTCCGGCGTGCGCTCGGTGATGCCGAGCAGCTTGATGACATAGCCCAGCTCCGCCGCATAGCGCATATCGCTGGCGGTGATGCTGCGGATGCCTTCAATCTGCACTGCGCTGAGGTTCACGGGGCAGCCATAGGCAAGGCTGGTGATGATGGCGAGTTTATGCGCCGCGTCGATACCGTCCACATCGAAGCTGGGGTCGGCTTCGGCATAGCCCAGCTTCTGGGCATCGGCCAGCACTTCAGCGAAGTCCGCACCTTCCGCTTTGGCGGCGACCGCTTCGCGCATGGTGGTGAGGATGTAGTTACACGTGCCGTTCAGGATGCCTTCGATGCGCGAGAATTTATTGGCCGCCAATCCCGTGCGCAAAGCGTGGATGATGGGGATGCCACCCGCCACCGCCGCTTCGAACGCCAGCGCGACCTTGCGTTGTTCGGCGAGTTTCGCGAGATCGCAACCATGATGGGCGATGAGCGCTTTGTTGGCGGTGACAACGGGCTTACCCGCAAGAATCGCCGCTTTGCACAGCGTGTGGGCGATGCCTTCCGACCCACCGATCAGCTCGACGATGACATCCACTTCCGAGTCGTTCACCATCTCCAGCGCATTGTCATACCAGCGGTATTTCGAGATGTCGCGGGCGCGGGTGGTTTTGCTGCGCGCGGAAACGGCAGTGATTTCAACGGGGCGACCGGCGCGGAGCGCGATGATATCAGCGTTCTCCTCCAGCAGAATCACCGTGCCGAGGCCGACAGTGCCAAGGCCAGCGATGCCGATGCGTAACGGGGCGACGGTCATACCTTCTGCTCATTGGCAAGGGAGGCGATGTGTTTCTCAGGGTCTTCGGACAGGAACTGCTTGATGTTACGCATGGCCTGACGGATGCGCTGCTTGTTCTCGACCATGGCGATGCGCACATGGGTGTCGCCGTATTCCCCGAAACCGATGCCGGGTGCGACAGCCACTTCCGCTTCCTTCAGCAGCAGCTTCGAGAAACCGAGCGAGCCAAGGGCTTTATACTGCGGCGGAATCTCTGCCCAGACGAACATGGTGGCGGGAGGCGGAGGCGCCATCCACCCTGCTTCATGCAGGCCGGAAATCAACACGTCGCGGCGTTCTTTATAGATTTGACGGGTCTCCGCCACGCAATCCTGCGGGCCGTTCAGCGCGGCGGTGGCCGCGACCTGAATCGGCGTGAACGCGCCGTAATCGAGGTAGGACTTGATACGCGCAAGCGCCTTGATGAGCGTTTTGTTGCCCGCCGCGAAACCGATGCGCCAGCCAGCCATGGAATAGGTCTTGCTCATGGAGGTGAACTCCACGGCGATATCCTTCGCACCCGGCACCTGCAAGATGGACGGAGGCGGATTGCCATCGAAATAGATTTCGCAATACGCGAGGTCGGAAAGAATCCAGATGTTATGGCGGCGGCAGAAATCCACCACTTCCGCGTAGAAATCCAGCCCCACGACTTCGGTGGTCGGGTTGCACGGATAGTTCAGCACCAGCGCGACAGGCTTGGGGCTGGCGTGTTTCACGGCGCGTTCCAGCTGCTGCATGAAATCCACGCCCGGCACTTTGGGAATCTGCCACAAAGCCGCACCCGCGATGACGAAACCATAGGGATGGATGGGGTAGCTGGGGTTGGGAACGAGAATCACATCGCCCGGCGCGGTGATGGCCTGCGCGAGGTTCGCCAAGCCTTCCTTTGAGCCGATGGTGGTGATGATTTCCGTTTCGGGATCAAGCTCCACACCGAAACGGCGCTGGTAATACCCCGCCTGTGCCTTACGCAAACCGGGGATACCGCGCGACAGCGAATAGCCATGAGCATTCGGATTGTCGGCGACTTCCTTCAGCTTCTCGACGATATGTTTGGGGGTGGGAAGGTCAGGATTACCCATGCCGAAATCGATGATGTCGCTTCCCGCCGCGCGTTCCCGCGCCTTCATCGCGTTCACTTCAGCAAACACATAAGGCGGTAAGCGCCGCTCGCGGTAGAACTCATCAGACATGGCAGGAATCAGGCTTTCGGCAAGTAGAGTTGGAGGGAGGACGAGCCTCCCTCCGTATGCATATTAATTAGCGCTATCCACGGCTTGACGGCGGGCATACTGCTGGGAGTACACAGCCTGACGGCGCGCGGCATAGCGGGAATCAGGCAGCACGCGCACGGTCTTCTCACCGTAGACGTTGGGTGCGGTCAGAGTCACGCCAGCGGCTTCCGGTGCCAGGGCGACGCTATCGGTCTGCGGCACGACTGCGACTTCCGCGCTCTCGACAGGTACGACCGTCTGCGCAGGAGTCTGATCGACGCTCACCCACTCACCAGCCTCGACGGCAGCCACTTCTGCCTGCGGAGCGGCTACGGGCGCAGGCGCAGCCGCCACGACAGGAGCGGGCTCAGCAACGGGGGCGGCTACGGGTGCGGGCGCAGCGACCTGTGCAGGAGCGGTCTCATGCACATATTCTTCGATCACCACCGCTTCGGACTGTTCCTGAACGACGGGGATTTCTTCGAACTGCTGTACGGAAGCGGTTTCCGTCTGCACGGGTGCAACAGCGGTGGTATCCGCATGCTGTTCACCACCGGTGGCGCGTTTCGCGGCGTTGGACTGCCAAGCATATGGCTCGCCCGCTGCGGGTTCGGAAAGGGTCGCGACCTGCGCTTCCTGCGCGGGCGCTTCTACGGGTGCTGCGGAAGCGACAGGGGTCTCCACCTGTTCTTCGACGATGGTGATTTCTTCACCATAGCTCTGGATGCCGCTATAGCCATCCTGCGCCATGGAGGTCGGCTGGCCGGAATCAACGGCGGTGTCAACGGTGGTGTCATGGGCTACCTGCGCGGCCTGTTCCTGACGTGCAGCGGTGGATGCTTCGTATTCGCGCTCCAGCTCGACGAATTTCTCGTCACGCTCTTCAACGGCAGCGAGACGCTCAGGGCGCGGGGGCACGGAGGAGAGCACGGGGTAATCGTTCTTCGCGGCGATGGGCGCGACTTCCGTCGGCTCTACGGGCACATAAGCTTCCTGCTGCACGACAGGTGCATGTTCAACGGGCGCATGCACGATAGGAGCAGGAGCCTGAGCGACTTCGACCGGAGCGGCTACGGTGCCTTCATGGGCGAAGCTGTGGTTCTCGCTGGCGAACTGTTCCTGCGGAGCGGCCATATCGCTGTGGGCGACGTGGTTATCCGCAGCGAAGACCTGCGCATCAGAAACGGGCACTTCCTGCACGTCAACATGACCGGCTTCCACAGCCGCATAGGTCGACGGAGCAAGGAAGACATCATTGCCTTCCGCGCCTTGCGCGTTCAGCGCGGGGCGTTTGCGCTGAGTATCGTTGCTGGAGACGGGAACGCCGTTATTCGCGGGAACGCTGCGCGCAGCGGGGGTCTGCTCGTCAGGGGTGACCACATCTTTCGCCGCGTTCATCGGCTCTTTCCATGCCCAATCGAACCAACCGGGTGCTTCCGGCTCGGGCTGACGGGTCGGAAGGGTTGCGGGAGCCTGAGAATAGCTTTTGTTCTGGTAGTTGGAACCGGTGCCAAGGCCGACATTGCCTTCGGGGCTACGCGCACCGGGCTGCACCACACGACCATCCTGAATCTGCGGGTTCAGCGCGGGAGCCTGAAGGGATTTCGGGTCGATGCGGTTCTTCGGCGCATCGCTGGAGCAAGCGGAAAGCGCCAGACCGCACGCAACGGTGACAGCAAGCATGGTACGCAAGGCGATTTTCGGGGTAGCAGCAGACATTCTCAATTCCCTTCCCTTAGCTTCGGCACCGGAGATGGCGCGATGCAATTTTTTCATAGGCATACGGTTCAGATCGTTTTCCGACGGAACTGTTTGCACTGGTTCAGCATAACCGCTACACTTCCGCGCGTTTCAGACGAAAAGCTTCCGACGAAAACGACCACAAAAAACAACGGTGACAATATTTTTGCCCATCCGATTCGGATGGAAGTCAAGCAACATAGCGCGAAGCGCGGCGGGACGCAATGGCGTTTTCCACGTTTCTAGGGCGATGGGCTGAAATAGAGGGAGAAGACCATGAGCACATCCGCCACGACGGATAAAACCCCGCAAGCTGAACAGGTTGACGCAGAACGCTTCGCCGAGAACCTGCAGAAGATTGCTGCCCGTTCGCAGGCGATTCTGGAGGTGTACCTCAACAGCCCCGCCGCCAAGGAGAATACCCTGCAGGACACGGCGCATATCGGGCAGGCCTTCTTCCAGCTGTTCGAGAAGATGATGAACAACCCCGCAAAACTCTGGGAAGCGCAGCTTTCCTTCTGGCAGGATTACCTGACCCTGTGGCAGAACGCCACCCGCAGCTTCACAGAGGGCACCGAAGTCGCCCCGCTGGTGAAGCCCGACCCGAAAGACCGCCGCTTCAAGGACAAGACTTGGCAGGAGAACGTGCTGTTCGACTTCCTGAAACAGTCCTATCTTCTGGCCGCAAGCCATGCCCACCGCACGGTGCAGGACGTGGAGGGTCTCGACCCGAAGACCCGCCTGAAGATCGATTTCTATACCCGCCAGTATGTCGATGCCCTCTCCCCCAGCAATTTCATGCTCACCAACCCCGAAGTGCTCCGCACCACGCTGGAGACCGGCGGCGAGAACATCGTGAAAGGGTTGGAGAACGTGCTGGAGGATATGAAACGCGGCGACGGCCAGCTGCGCATCAGCATGACCGGAAAGGACGCGTTCGAAGTGGGCAAGAACCTCGCCATCACCCCCGGCAAGGTCGTGTTCCAGAACGAGCTGATGCAGCTTATCCAATACGAACCCACTACGGAACAGGTGCATCGCACCCCGCTGTTGCTGATGCCCGCGTGGATCAACAAATTCTATGTGCTGGATCTGAAACCCGAGAACTCGCTGGTGAAATGGGCGGTGGAGAACGGCTATACCGTCTTCATGATCGCTTGGGTGAATCCGGATGAACGCCTGAGCCGTAAGACCTTCGACGATTATATGCTGCAAGGGCCGCTGGCTGCGCTGGATGTCATCGAAGAAATCACGGGAGAGAAGCAAGCTTCTATCATGGGCTATTGCCTTGGCGGTACCCTGCTCGCCTGTACGCTGGCCTACCTCCACGCCACCGGCCAGCAAAGCCGCGTCGCATCCGCCGCCTTCCTCACCACCATGCTGGATTTCAGCGATTCCGGTGAGCTTTCCGTCTTCATTGATGAAGACCAGCTTCAAGCGCTGGAAGCGAAGATGGAGCGTCAGGGCGGGATGCTCGAGGGCAGCGACATGTCCACCACCTTCAACATGCTCCGCGCCAACGACCTCATCTGGTCGTTCGTGGTGAACAATTATCTGCTCGGCAAAGACCCCTTCCCCTTCGACCTATTGTTTTGGAATGGCGATGCCACGCGCATGCCCGCCGTGATGCACAGCTTCTATCTGCGCAATATGTATCAGCGGAATCTGCTGGTTCAGAAGGGCGGCATCCAGCTTGCCGGGAAGCCCATCGACCTGCGCGCGGTGAAGACACCCAGCTATTTCGTCTCCACCAAGGAGGACCACATTGCCCCGTGGAAATCCACCTATGCGGCGACCCAGCTTTTCAGCGGGCCTTTGCGTTTCGTGCTGGCGGCTTCCGGCCATGTGGCGGGGGTAATCAACCCGCCGTCGAAGGGTAAATACGGGCACTGGACGTTGGATAAAGGTAAGAATCCCGCCACGCCCGATGAATGGCTGAAGCACGCGACGGAACACGCGCGCAGCTGGTGGCTGGATTGGGACGAATGGCAGCAGCAGTTCGCAGGCGGAAAAGTCGCCGCGCGCGCTGTGGGCAGCAAGAAACACAAGCCCATCGAAGCTGCACCGGGAAGCTATGTGAAAATCGTGGCGAAATAAATCTTAGCTGGCAGCAGTCAAAATGCGGTATTCCTGCCCGTTGATGACGTAATTCTTCGCGGATTCATAGATGAAAGCCGATTCCTGCGGGGTCATCTCACGGAAGAATTTAGCCGGATTCCCCGCCCAGAGCTGGCCTTTCGGCACGCGTTTCTTTGGGGTCAACTGTGAGCCCGCCGCCAGCATTCCGCCCGTTTCCACCACGGCGAAATCCAGCAGAATCGACCCCATGCCGATGAAGCAGGCATCTTCCAGCGTGCAAGCGTGGAGCAGCGCTTTGTGGCCGATGGTGATGTCCGAGCCGATGGTCGTCGGCCCCGTGCCGCGGGTGACGTGTATCACCGTGCCGTCCTGAATGTTCGTGCGCTCACCGATGCGGATGGTGTTCACATCGCCACGGATGACGCAGCCGAACCACACATTCGTCTCCGCGCCGATCTCCACATCGCCCACGATGACCGCCCCCGGCGCGATGAACGCGGTCGGGTGGATTTTCGGATAGATGCCGTTATACGGCAGGATGATCGGTTGCTGCATATGCGCCTCTTTCAGTAAGTGGGACAAGAACCGTGGGCAGCAAGCCCACGGGAGCCATCAGCCCGCGGAGCGGCGCGCCATGTGAGGAACAGGATGTTCCGCAGCGGGCGCATTTAAGGAAACACAGCTACTCTAGCAAGTCCTGCGGTTTCTTTGAAGCCGAATCGGATGTTGAAGTTCTGCACCGCTTGCCCGCTCGCCCCTTTCACGAGGTTGTCGATGGCGGAGACGAGAATCGCGCTGCCCGCGCGGCGGTCAGGATAGACCCCGATGATGCAGCGGTTCGTGCCACGAACCATGTGGGTCGTGGGTGCGGGTTCGCCTTCTGCGGCGATGGTCACGAAGGGTGCATCCGCATAGGTTGCTGCCAGATGCGCGCGCAGTGCCTCCACCGTGGCCTCTTCGGTGAGGTTCAC
>VGDC01000061.1 GCA_016869895.1 Alphaproteobacteria bacterium | reverse complement strand
GGCTGACAAAGTGAAGGTCATCACCGTGCGCACCACGGCATTCGACGCGGTTGCCGCCACGGGCGGTTCTGCGGCTGTCGAATCCATCGATGCGGGGGCGGATGCCGGACTTTCCAAATTCGTCTCCAAGAACGAAGTCGCTTCCGAGCGTCCTGAGTTGACCGCAGCGCGCGTGGTCGTCTCCGGTGGTCGCGGGTTGGGTTCGGGCGAGAACTTCAAACTGCTGGAAGGCATCGCGAACAAGCTGAACGCGGCCATCGGCGCATCCCGCGCGGCAGTGGACGCAGGCTATGTCCCCAACGATTATCAGGTCGGCCAGACGGGCAAAGTCGTCGCCCCCGAACTGTACATCGCCATCGGCATTTCCGGCGCGATCCAGCATCTGGCGGGCATGAAGGACAGCAAAGTCATCGTCGCCATCAACAAGGACGAAGCCGCGCCCATCTTCGAAATCGCCGACTATGGATTGGTCGCCGACCTGTTCAAAGCCGTGCCTGAACTGGAAGCCGCGCTGTAATGTTGGAAGCCTTTGTCACTTGGATCGTCGATATCGTTCATCACTGGGGTTATCTCGGCCTCTTCGTGATGAGCTTTCTGGAAAGCACCTTCACGCCCATTCCCAGTGAGGTGACGCTGATTCCGGCGGGTTACCTCATCCACCAGCAGAAGATGCACATCGTGCCCGTGGTGCTGGCCTGTTCCAGCGGGACGATGGCGGGTTCGTGGTTCACCTATTGGTTCGCCCAGCATTTCGGCAAACGCTTCATCATCCGTTATGGTAAGTATTTCCTCTTCCCCGAATCGAAGCTGTCGTGGGTGGAGAACTATTTCGTGAAGCACGGCAAGCTTTCGGTGTTCACGGGGCGTCTCGTGCCGGGCGTGCGCCATGTCATCTCCTTCCCCGCAGGGTTGGCGAATATGCCGCTCAGCCGCTTCCTCTGGTTCACCTTCGCAGGCAGCACCATCTGGATGATCATCCTGCTGACGCTGGGATATTTCATCGGCGAGAATCAGGAACTCATCAAACAATACGTTCTCATCATCAAGCTGGGCGCATTGGCTGCCGTGCCGGTCGTCGGCGGGTTCTACTGGTGGCGCAGCCATCGCAACCGCGCACGCGACTTGAAGGTCGTACCCGCAGCGGAGCAGGAATGAGCCATACCCTCACTTTCGCGCTGGCGCAGACCAATCCCACCGTGGGGGATATGGCGGGCAATATCGCCATCATCCGCCAAGAACGCGCGAAAGCTGCGGCGCAAAACGTGGATGTGGTGGTTTTTCCGGAATTGATGGTGACGGGCTATCCCCCCGAAGACCTCGTGCTGCGCGCGGGATTCCAGCGTTGGGCGATGGATGAGATCGAGCAGCTCGCTTTGGAAACCGCTGACGGCGGGCCGGACATCATCACCGGAGGCATCTGGCTGGAAGCGGGGCAGCTGTATAACGCGGCGTTCCATCTGGCGCAGGGTGAAATCAAAGCCATCCAGTTCAAGCAGCATTTGCCCAATTACGGCGTGTTCGACGAAGCCCGCGTGTTCACGGCGGGTGATGGCGCAGAGCCATGGAATGTGCGGGGGCGCAAAGTGGGCGTGGTCATCTGCGAAGATACATGGTTCGCGGATGTATCCGGCAATCTGCGGGGCTTAGGCGCGGAAATCCTCATTTCCATCAATGCCTCGCCTTATGAAATCAGCAAGCCCGAACAACGCCGCGAGGAAGTGCTGGCGCGGGTGAAGGAGACTGGGCTGCCGCTGCTGTATCTCAACCTTGTCGGCGGGCAGGATGACATTGTCTTTGACGGCGGCTCTTTCATCGTGGATGTCCACGGCAAGGAAATTGCGCGGCTGAAAAGCCATGCGGAAGATCTCGCCATCGTCCGTTGGGATGGGCAAGGGCTGGATGTGAGTAGCATCCCCGAAAATCCCGTGCCATGCCGTGAGGAAAGCATTTACCGCACCTTGGTGCTGGGACTGCGCGATTATGTGCAGAAGACCCGCCAGCAGGGCGTGTTACTTGGCCTTTCCGGCGGTATTGATTCGGCCATCGTGGCGGCCATCGCCGTGGATGCGCTGGGCGCAGACCGTGTGCGCGGCGTGTTGATGCCCTCCAAATTCACTTCCGATGATAGCAATGTGGATGCGCTGGAAACCGCGCGCCTGCTCGGCATCCGCGCGGATACAGTGTCGATTCGCCCCGGTGTGGAGGCTTTCGATGGCATGCTGGCGGATGTGTTCCGCGGCCATGCGCCGAATGTGGCGGAAGAGAACATCCAAGCACGCCTGCGCGGCAATATCCTCATGGCCATCAGCAATAAAATCGGCTGGATCGTGCTGAACACCAGCAATAAATCCGAGACGGCGGTGGGCTATTCCACGCTGTATGGCGATATGTGCGGCGCCTATAGCGTGTTGAAGGATGTGTATAAAACGCAAGTGTATGCGCTGGCGAACTGGCGCAACAGCGTGGGGCAGGTCATCCCCGAACGGAGCATCACCAAAGCGCCGACCGCCGAACTCCGCGAGAACCAGAAGGACGAGGATTCCCTGCCGCCCTACGACACGCTGGACGCGCTGCTGCATGGCCTCATCGAAGAGAAGCTTTCCATGCGCGCGCTGATGGATCGCGGATATCCGCGCGAGATGGTGGAAAAAGTGACGCGCTTGCTCTATAGTGCCGAATATAAACGCCGCCAAGCGCCACCGGGAGTGAAAATCACCTCCATGTTGTTCGGCAAGGATTGGCGTTATCCCATCGCCCAGAAATACACCTATTAAGAGAAGTCGCTTCATGACTGCCCCTATCGTTCGCTTCGCCCCCAGCCCCACCGGTTATCTCCACGTGGGCAACATCCGCACTGCGCTGGTGAATTATCTCTTCGCGCGCAAGGCGGGCGGCGAGTTCCAACTGCGCATGGACGACACGGACAAGGAACGCTCCAAGCCCGAATATGAAGCGGCGATTCAGGAAGACCTGCGCTGGCTGGGGCTGGAATGGAAGGGCTATGCCCGTCAGGCCGATCGTTTCGCGGAGTATGACAAAGCCCGTGATAAACTCATCGCGTCTGGCCGCCTTTACCCCTGCTATGAAACGCAGGAAGAGCTGGACATCAAACGCAAGATGCAGGTGAGCCGTGGCGCACCGCCGCTCTATGACCGCGCGGCATTGCAGATGAGCACCGAAGAGAAAGCCGCGCTGGAAGCCAAGGGCATCAATCCGCATTACCGTTTCCTGCTGAACGACAGCGTCATCGAATGGGATGATTTGGTGCGCGGCAAAGTGCGTTTCGAGGGCAACCACATGAGCGATCCGGTGGTCATCCGCGCCGATGGCATTCCGCTCTACACCTTCTGTTCCGTGGTAGACGACGGTGAATTCGGCGTGACGCATATTTTGCGCGGTGAAGACCATGTCAGCAACACGGCGGTGCAGACGCAGATTTTCGAGGCACTGGGCTTGCGCGTGCCGACCTTCGGGCATATGGCGCTCATCCGCACGGCGGAGGGCGAGCTTTCCAAACGTGTCGGCGGCGGCGACATCCGCAGCCTTCGTGCGCGCGGGTTCGAGGCGATGACCATCAACAGCCTGCTCGCCAAGCTGGGCACATCCGATGCCATCGACATCTTCCCCGATATGGACGCATTGGCGGATTCCTTCGACCTGAAGAAATTCGGTCGCGCAGCGGCGCAATATGATGAAGCCGAACTGGAACGCCTGAACGCTAAGCTGGTGGCGACCCTGCCTTTTGCCACGGTGAAAGACCGTTTGCCGGAAATCGACGAAGCCTTCTGGAATGCGGTGCGCACCAATATCGCCAAGGTCGAGGATGCGAAACAATGGTGGGATATCCTGCATAACCCGCATGGCAGCATTGCCAAAGGGCAGGGAGAATTCCTGACTGCTGCGGCGGATGCGCTGCCAGAAGGTGCGTGGAACGACGAGACTTGGGGCGCATGGACGAAAGCCGTTTCCGCCGCGACGGGCAAGAAAGGCAAGGAGCTGTTCCTGCCCATCCGCCTCGCCTTGACGGGGCTGGAGCACGGGCCCGAAATGCGCAAGATTCTGCCATTGCTGGGGCGTGAAAAGGCACTGGCGCGGTTGAAGGGGAAGCAAGATGCCTAAAATCACCTTCTACAACACGCTCACCCGCAACGATGATGTGTTCACGCCGATGGATGCCGAGCATGTGAAAATCTATGCCTGTGGCCCCACGGTCTATGACCGCCCGCATATCGGCAACGCGCGCTCCGCGGTAATTTATGATGTGCTGGTGCGCTTCCTGCGCCATGTCTATCCGCAGGTGACCTATGCCCGCAACATCACCGATGTGGATGATAAAATCAACGCGGCCGCGAAAGAGCGCGGCATCGCCATCCACGACCTGACCCGCGAAATCACCGGTTATTTCCATGCGGATATGGACGCGCTGAACGTCGCCAGACCCGACATCGAACCCCGCGCCACGGAGCACATCGGCGAAATGGTCGGCATGATTAAAACCCTCATCGAAAAAGGCCATGCCTACGCCGCTGATGGGCACGCGCTCTTCGCCGTGGCGAGCGACCCGCATTACGGCTGCCTCTCCCGTCGCAACCGCGATGAATTGATTGCCGGAGCGCGCGTGGAAGTCGCGCCCTATAAGAAAGATCCGATGGATTTCGTGCTGTGGAAACCTTCCGCCGCCGATGAGCCGGGTTGGGAATCCCCTTGGGGTCGTGGTCGTCCGGGCTGGCACATCGAGTGCTCGGCCATGAGCGTGAAATACCTCGGCGACACCTTCGACATCCACGGCGGCGGCGCGGATTTGATGTTCCCTCACCATGAGAATGAAATCGCCCAGACGACCTGCGCCACGGGCGGCGATTTTGCGAAATACTGGGTGCATAACGGTTTTCTCACCATCAATGGCGAAAAGATGAGCAAATCGCTGGGCAATTTCACCACCGTGAAAGACCTGCTGGATAAAGGGGTAAAGGGCGAAGTCATCCGCCTTGCGCTGCTTTCGACGCACTACCGCAAGCCGCTGGATTGGAACGATAAAGCTATTGAAGATGCCGAAAAGACGCTCAATAAATTCTACCGCGCCATCGACGGGGCGGAAATCGGCGACGTGCCGGAAGTCTTCCTGAACGCGCTGGGCAATGACATCAACGTACCCGAAGCCATCGCGCAGTTGCATAGCGCAAAGCCCGCCGAATTGCGGGCGATGGGGCTGCTGCTCGGCTTCTTCGGCAAAACCACCGCCGAATGGTTCAAGGGTGATGTGGCGAGCGATGATGACGACATCGGCCTGAAAATCGCCGAGCGCATTCTGGCGAAGAAGAACAAGGATTGGGCGGCATCTGACCGCATCCGCGACGAGTTGAAAGCGGCGGGGATTGTGCTGGAAGATAAGCCTGACGGTACGACGGATTGGAGGCGCGCATAATGTCGCAGCATCCAAATGGAACGAAAGGCGAGGCTAGCAAGCCAAATTCCTCATGCGCCCCGCGCAGTAGCGCGGGAGAGCCATCAGCCAGCGAAGCTGCGCTACATCGAAGCGGCAGCAGCCGAGACGGGGAGCAGAACAAAACCAATCGCGTCTATATATATGATTCCACCCTCCGCGATGGCGCGCAGTCTCGCGGCGTGGATTTCTCCGTGTCCGACAAACAGGCCATCGCGCGGCAGCTCGATAAATTCGGGATAGATTATATCGAAGGCGGCTGGCCGGGCGCGAATCCCACGGATGATGCCTTCTTCGGCGACCTGCCCAAAACCGCCACCGCGAAAGTCTCGGCATTCGGCATGACCCGCCGCGCAGGCCGTTCAGCGGATAACGACCCCGGATTATCCACCTTGCTCGATACGGGCGTGGGCACCATCTGCCTTGTGGGAAAAAGCTGGGATTTTCAGGTGACGACCGCGCTGGGCATCAGCACCGATGAGAACCTGAAGATGGTGGAGGAAAGCATCCGCCGCGTGGTCGCGCAGAAGCGCGAAGCGGTGTTCGATGCGGAGCATTTCTTCGATGGCTATAAGGCCAATCCCGAATATGCGCTGGCATGCGTGAAAGCGGCCTATACTGCCGGTGCGCGCTGGGTGGTGCTGTGTGACACGAACGGCGGCACATTGCCCCACGAAATCGAGGAAATCGTCAGCGAAGTGGCGAAACATATCCCCGGTGATCATCTCGGCATCCATTGCCATAACGACACGGAAAACGCCGTGGCCAACAGCCTCGCCGCCGTTCGCGCAGGCGCGCGCCATGTGCAGGGCACCATCAACGGCATTGGAGAGCGGTGCGGCAATGCCAACCTTATCTCGCTCATCCCCACGCTGGCGTTGAAACTGGGTTATGACGTGGGCATTCCGGCGGAGAAGCTCAAGACCATCGGCCAGCTTTCCCGCTTTTTGGATGACCGCCTGAACCGCACGCCAAACCAGCACGCGCCCTATGTCGGCGCGGCGGCATTCGCCCATAAGGGCGGATTGCATGTGTCGGCGATGGCCAAGGATACGAGCACCTACGAACACATCGCCCCCGAACTCGTCGGCAATAGCCGCGCGATTCTGGTGTCGGATAAAGCCGGACGCTCGAACATCCTAACCCGCCTGAAAGAGTTGGGTCTGGAGGACGCGGTGGACGCGGAGCATATTGACGCGCTGGTGGCGGAAATCAAAAGCCGAGAGGCGCAGGGCTTCGCCTATGAAGATGCCGATGCCAGCTTTGAGCTGCTCGTGCGCCGCAAGCAGGGGGACTTCAAGGAGTTCTTCGGCGTGAAGGGATATCGCGTGCAGGGCGAGCGGCGGTATAACGACAAGGGCGAGCTGGTGAACGTGTCCGACGCGGTGGTGAAACTCTGGGTGGACGGTGAAGATGCCATGAGCGTGGCGGAGGGCAACGGCCCCGTGAACGCGCTGGATAGTGCCATCCGCAAGGCATTGTATTACAAATATAATGATATTTCTTCCATGCGCCTGACGGATTATAAGGTGCGTATCCTCACGCCGTCTGATGCGACCATGGCCATCACTCGCGTGATGATCGAATCCCGTGACGACAAGGGGCATATCTGGACGACCATCGGCGTGTCGCCGAACGTCATCGATGCGTCCTTCATGGCGCTCTACGACTCCATCACCTATCTGCTGCTGAAGGCGGGAGCGAAGGCTTGATGCAGGAAAAGAATTTTTTTACATTATGGATATTCGCTGGATTCTCAATAGTTTCAATTAGCACTGCGGTAATTTTACTGCCTGCGCTTTTCATGCCCGGCTTGGCTCCATATATATTTGGATATTGGTTAACTATTTTCTTTGCACATGGGCTTCTAATACAAGCGTATATGGTAATTATTTCATTTGCGTCTATCGTCTATTTTTTGCCATCCCGTTTCCGGATTTGGTTTGTGATGCTTCTTCCATTGACTCTCGCCGTGTTTTTCCATCTAAAATTTGGGAATTCTCATGCTCGGACGGATTCTTCTCTGCCGGGCGCTTTAATTAATGGCTCTAATGTTTTGGTGCTGGTTTATGGTTACTGGACAGCTTTTTGGATGGTAATTTTATTGCGTATTGGGAAAAAGCGCGGCTCGATAATTCCCGATAGGCAGCTAACATGACCCATCCCGCCATCATCTTAGTCAATCCCCAGATGGGCGAGAACATCGGCGCGGTGGCACGCGCGATGATGAATTTCGGGTTGCGTGACCTGCGCATCGTCGCCCCGCGCGATGGTTGGCCGAACCCTGCGGCGGATGCTATGGCGGCGCATGGCCTGCCTATCATCGAATCCGCGAAGCTTTACGCCACCACCCGCGAGGCCGTGGCCGATCTGCATTATGTCTATGCCTCCACCGCGCGTGACCGCCGCATCCATAAACCCCAGCTTTCGCCGCGCGAAGCCTCGCAGGATGGCGTTTCTCGTGCGCGGGCAGGGCAGAACATCGGCATCCTTTACGGGCCGGAGCGTTCGGGGTTGGAGAATGAGGATATCGCCTTAGCGCATGCCATCCTGACCATCCCGACCGATGAGAAATATTCATCGCTTAATATCGCGCAATCCGCTGTGGTCATCGCTTACGAGTGGTGGGTGGCGGGATTGACGGGTGATGGTTCGTCTGATTCGCAGGAGGCGAATCACGGGGCGAAGAAAGACTCCCTTCCCGCCACGGGCGAACAGGTCGATCTGTTCTTCGGGCATCTGGAAGCGGCGCTTGACCGCACCAACTTCTTCAAGCTGGACGAGAAGAAGCCGCATATGTGGCGGAACCTGCGCTCCACCTTCCTGCGCGCGGAGTTGTCGGAACAAGAGGTGCATACGCTGCGGGGGATGCTCTCCGCTTTGGAGAAGGGCGACAAGCGCCCGAAATAACCGCTTCGTCACAAAACCTTCATTTAAGTTCCGGCGGTTTTACGCTATAGTGAAGGCTGATTTCATCAACCGTTTTCGTGGAAAACCATGGCCAACGCCCTTCTCAACGTTCTGCAAGCACCTGTCGCCGCCGTCATGGGCGCGCTCGGCGGCATGAGCGACGGCCTGCGCGGCAAGGTGGACGAGAACGAGAAATTCAGCGACGGCAAGTGGGAGAACGACCCGCTCAAGAAAAGCCGTGGCGGTCGTTTCCTGAGCGAATATGCAGGCGTGCGCGGCGGCGAAAAAGTCGGCAAGCAGGTCGGCGGCTGGGGCGTGGCGGCGGGTGCCGCCTATATGACCGGCAGTTTCCTTGCGGCATTCATCGGCGCGGCTGGCTTGGTCGGCGCATTCCCTATCTTCGCGGCGGGTGTGCTCGTCGTGGGTGCGGCGGCAGCGGGTGGTCTCATCGGTAGCTGGGCGGGCAAGCATGTCGGTCGGGTGGTCGGTGGTGTCATCGGCGCAGTCGGCGGCGCAGCGGTCGGTGCGTATAGCGGCGCATTCCGCCGCGGGTATTACAAAGACCCCGAAAAAGCCAACCAATACGACAATTTGCCATCTAAAACCCCTACACCTGCCGAGCC
>VGDC01000060.1 GCA_016869895.1 Alphaproteobacteria bacterium | reverse complement strand
CCGACCTGACGGATGCGATGGGCATCAATCGCCCCAGCCTCTATGCTGCCTTCGGCAACAAAGAATCCCTTTTCCGCAAGGCGCTTGACCGCTATGACGAGAAGAACGCCTGCATCACCTCGCTGCTCAGCGAATCCCCCGCCAGCGCGGCCATTGAGAAACTGCTGCTGAAAATGGCGGATAACCTAACCGACCCGACCACACCTTCGGGCTGCATGGTGGTGACGGGCGCGCTTTCCTGCAGCGATGATACGTTGGGCATCAAGGAAGAATTGGCGGAGCGCCGCCGCAAATCCGGAAGGCTCATTGTGGAGCGGCTGGAGAAGGCGCAACAGAACGGTGAACTCGCTGCCAGCGCAGACCCTTGCGCGCTGGCGCGGTACTTCTCCACGGTGTTGCACGGCATGTCCGTGCAAGCCAGCGGCGGTGCAAGCCGCGAGGAGCTGCATAGCGTGGTGAAAACCGCGATGTATGCGTGGCCGAAAAGTTAGGTTAATTTGGGCTGATGGCTCAGGGCTGACACCCCGAGAAAAAACACCTAAACAATTATAATTTCGTCTCCGTTTTGAATCTTATAAGATTCATAGCTGGGAGCATTATCATAGATTGTTAAAACATCCCCATCCTGAAATGTAAGAGTTAAATCGCCTTTATCATTTCCTGAAGCGTTCAAAATTGTTTTCTCAAGAAGACGCATCAAATTAGATTCTGTGATGGGAATTTCGCTCATGAAATGAACTTGTGAGTCTTTAGGCTGATACGAAACGGCACTCTCAATGGTAATCATGATTTGTTTATCAAAATGAAGAGATAGCTGATTAGCGTTGAAGCAAACGAGTTCTAAACTCCTTCCTTCAAGAAATTCCCCATTAAAATCTTTTGGTAAACCGTACATGAATCTTCCTAACGACGGCAAATGCGCGAAGCGCAAAAGACCTACTTCTTCACCGCACTGATTTCCAGATTCACCGTGATGTCCTTGCTCACCCATTCTGCGGTGGCATCGGATTTTTTGCCGAGGTCATAGGCCAAGCGGTCAACCACGAGGCTGCCCTTGGCGGTGACGGGCGAAGCCGCGAGGTCGGACAAGGTGAAGGTGAATTTCGCTGGGTGGGTGATGCCCCGGATGGTCAGGTCGCCTTCTGCCACATAGGCTCCGCCCTCACCTGCGGTGATGGTCTTTGAAACAAAGGTCGCTTCGGGGTGGTTGGCGACATCGAACCAATCGGCGGTGGGCAGCGTGCCATCATACATCTTATTACCCGTGGTCGCGCTGGCGGGTTTGAACGTCGCCTTCAGGCTGCTTTTGTCGAGCGCGGCGGGGTCGAAGGAGACTTGCGCGTCCCATTCCTTGAATGCACCCTCGAATTTCGTGCCTGCGTGTTCGCCCGCGAATGTCACAGAACTGGCGGCTTTATCCACCGTGTAATCAGCAGCGAAAGCGGGGGTAGCGAAGAGGAGTGCGACGGCGAGGAGGTATTTCATAGCATCAGCCTTTCTTGCCCCACCACATGCGGGTGAGGAGGTTTTCTTTGTCGATAACGCGGTGTTTCAGCACAGCGGCGATATGGCCGAGGATGAGCGCGGTGAACGCCCAAGCCAGCACCCAATGGGCGGTTTTCGCCAAGCCGCCGATGGCTTCGTTACCCGCGAGGTTCGGGATATGCGGCCATTCGAACCAGCCGAAGACGATGGTGGGCAAGCCATACACACTGGCGGAGACCATCGCCCAACCCGCAAGCGGCACGAAGAGCATGCAGACATACAGCAGGAAGTGGCCTAGCTTCGCGGCTTTACGCTCCCACCGTGGCATGGAGAGCGGCAGGAAGGGTGGCTTGTGGGTGACGCGCCAGAGGATGCGCAACACGAATGCCACCAACAGCAGCACACCCAGCGACTTATGCCACTGATACAGATTGAATTTCAATTCCTTCGGAATCTCCAGATATTCCATGGTGTAGCCACTGGCGAGCATCAGAAGGAAGGCAATCGCCATCACCCAATGGAGGATGATGGCGACGCTGGTGTAACGGGTGGAATGATAGACCGCCACGCAATCAGCCCTTCTTCGGCTGGTTGAACTCGGCTTCGATCTCGATGGTCACGTCATCGCCGATCATCGGCACATAGGTGGTCAGCCCCCAATCGGAACGCTTGATGACCGTCTTGCCGGAGAAGCCGAGGGTCGGCAACTTGGAGAAGGGTTGCTCAGCGAAGCCGCCGTTGAACGTCACGTCCAGCACAGCAGGTTTGGTGACGCCGAGGAAGGTCAGATCGCCATGTACTTTTCCGGTGTTCTCGCCGGTCTTCTCCACTTTGGTGGATTTGAAGGTGATGGTGGGGAATTTACCCGCGTTGAACCACTGCTCCTGCGTGGCGAGGTTCTTGTTGAAGTCCTTCTCTGCGGTGGCGACATAATCCGTTTCAACGGAGGTGGGGTCGATGGTGGCGGTCACCGAGCTTTTGGTGACATCCTTGGGATCGAGGTTCACAGTGGCATCGAAGGATTTGAAGCGCGCGGTGTAATTCGACAGGCCCGCATGGCTGACTTTCCAGATGAGGCTCGCGTGGCTCTTATCGACATGATAGACACCTGCGGGAAGTTCGGCAAAGGGGGTGAATTCCTGCGCGGAGGCGGCGAAGGGGGACAGGGCGAATAGCAGGCCGGCGACGGCGGCGGATTTCTTCAACATGGGAGCTTCCTGTTCTGGAGTTTACATACCGCTTGGTACTGTACAACACCGCCGCGTGATTGCAAGAGGCAGTGGCAAAAACCTGACATTGACTTGCCCCCGTTTTGCGGCTATCCCCTAACCTTCTTTTCAGGAAAAAATCACATGGATTCTCTGGATTTAGGGCGGGGGTTCGCCCTGCGCCTCGCGGCCGCTTATGTCATCAGCCTTGTCTTGGGCGCGGCCATCGGCCTCATCGTGGGTTTCCCGCTGATGGGGCTGGAGGAAGGGCCGCAGGAGAACATGCAGGAGGTCATCCTGCTCTGTGCCACCGCCACCTTCGCCTTCGCCGCCAAAGGGCTGAAAGATGCCGCGCGCATGACCGCCGTCGGCGCGGCGTTCCTCTGCGTCATCTTCTATTTCCGTGAATTGGAATTGCCCGTCACCGGCGCGTTTACCGCCTATCTCGACAGCAACACCTTCCGCTGGCATGAGACCTTCGTGCTGCTGGCCATCCTCATCCCCTACACATTTATCAATCGCCGATTCATTCCGGCGCAATGGGGATATATCCGCAGCGGGAAATGCTGGCCGTTCCTGCTGGCGGGCGTGTGGATGCTGGCGGGGGACGCGCTGGACAAAATCGCGCAAGGAGCCGCCGTCGGATTCTTCGAGGAATGGGCGGAGCTGAACGGATACCTGACGCTCCTGCTCGTGGCTTATGCCTTCAGCAAGAACGCCAGAACCGAATCTTCGATCACTTCAACTTGAGCAATTCATCCGCCAGCAGTTTTGCTGCTTCGATGCTGTCCACGCGGGCGAGGAGACGGGTGTTGTTCTCCTGCTTAGGGCGCATGTACTGATCCAAGCTTTTGAGCGAACCGGTGATGCCCACGCCGCCATCCACGCGACCCGCGTGCACGCCGAAGGGTGACAAGTCTTTGGGTGCGCCGTTATGGATGAGCGAGCCGAGGTTGGTGCGGCTGATGAAGCGGCTCAACTCGTCGATATGCTCATTATCGCAATAGAAACCGCCGGAGAGGTGCTCGGTGGAGCGGTTGGTCTTGTCGATGGCTTCTTGCAGGTCGTTCACGCGGTCGAGGTTGGCGATGGGCGCGAAGACTTCTTCCGCGTGCATCAAATCCTTCTTCGCTTCGGAGACCCCTTCCCAGATGACCAATGCCGCGCTCATGTAGCGGGCATTCGGGAAGCGGTCAGCATACAGGCGTTGACCGCCGATGACCGTCGCGCCCGCTTTGCGCGCTTCTTCCAGATAGGCCTGCGCGGCTTTGAAACCACCCTTGTCCATCGCACCGATTTTGGTTTTATGGTTCAAGGGGTTGTCAATCGCGCCGTCTTCATTATTCGCGGAGGATTCATAGGACGCGATGGCGTGTTTCTTCACTTCTTCATACACGTCTTTATGCACGAACCAGCGGCGGGGGGATGTGCAACGCTGGCCTGAATTGCTCTTGTTGCCATCGGCGAGGGTAGCGACGATTTTCTCCAAACCGCCTTTCAGGTTGGCAGCGGAAGGCATGATGACGACAGGGTTGTTGCCCGCGAGTTCCAAGATGGTGCGCTCCAGACGCGGATCGACTTCCTTGCGGAGTTCGCGGAAGACCTGACCAGCCTGTTTACCGCCGACAACACGCAGCGTGGAGCATTCTTTCGCCCAAGGCTCGATGACGTTGCGGCCGGAGATGATGCCGAAGCTGAGTTTCAGACGGCGCAGCGTCGTGGCGTCTTCCAGATCGACACCCTGCGAGCGGGCTTGGCCTGCCCATTCGTATTCATTGAAGCGTTCAGCCATGAGGTCGAGTGCTTCGTTCTCCGCGATGCGGCGGATGTAAAGGAAGGCGGGGGATTTGGACGGCACTTTACCGATAAAGGCGTTGCCACCCACGCGGCTGGCGACCACATCGGGCACAGCAAGCGCGGCGGGATAGTTGAAGCCGTTGGTGGAACCGCAGATGCCGAGGCCGCGCGCCGAATCGCTCTCATAGAAATAGACGTTCTGCGCGTCTTCGGGGATGTGCTTGATCTGGCTGAGATAGTATTTACGACCCAAGTCGTCCATCACGAAGGTGCCCGAAAGGTAGCGACGCACTTGTGGCGAGGCCGCCCATTCGTCCCAGCTGGTGGTCTTTTCGAATTCCGAACCCGCCTTACCCACTTCGAGGGTGATCGCAAGGTCAATGGCGGCTTTGTACTTGATGCCGACTTCTTCCGCCAAAATGCGGAAGAACGCCTGACGACCGAAGAGAGGAAGCTCGTTCCACAGTTTCGCGCCGCGGCGGGCGTTGGTGAGGATGCCGTCGAACTCGGAAAGCGTCGTGTCGGCGATGCTATAGAGCGGAACGCCGTTGATGAAGCTGCTGACGGTGGTGCCTTCCTCGGCATTCGGCGAGGTGGCGGGAACGCCGCATGCGCGCATGAATTCACGGGATTGCGCGGCGAAAGCGGCATGGTCGCTCTCCGACCATTCCAACAGTTTCGCGCGCAGGGCTTCGACCTGCGCTTCATCACGGATTTCAATCTCATCGAAGGGGATGATGTCAGCGGACATGGCTTCTTCTTTCACTTTCACAACATTCGAGGTCATCGGAATCGCCTCTTTCTTTGGTTTATAGACTCAGGATTTTCAAGACATTGGTGGTGCCGGAGATACCGAAGGGCGTACCCGCGAGGACAAGGGCGTGTTCGCCCTGTTTGCCGCCGAGCTGCTGCTGCGCGAAGGACTTCGCCCATTCGAGCATCTGGTCGGAATCGTCCATATCCGGTGTGAGCACAGGGGAAACGCCCCAGACGAGCGCGAGTTTGCGCGCCGTGCCGACATCGGGCGTGAGGCCGTAAAGCGGGGTGCGGGAACGCTCACGGGAGGTGGCGATGGCCGAGCTGCCGCTGCGCGTGAAGGCGAAGATGGCCTTGGCGGAAATGATGCGCGCGATGTCACGTGCCGAGGCGCAGAGCGCATTGGCGATGGTGGCGATGGGCTGCTTGCGGTTGTTGTAGAGGTCTTCCCAGTAGGTCGGGTCTTTCTCGACCGCGCGGATGATGCGATCCATCATCGCCACGGCGGATTCAGGGTGGCTGCCGACGGCGGATTCAGCGGAGAGCATCACCGCGTCCACACCCATATACACGGCGGTGGCGACGTCGGATGCTTCGGCGCGGGTCGGGGTGGGGCTGTCGATCATGGACTGGAGCATCTGCGTGGCGATGACCACGGGCTTGCCCGCACGGCGGCAGGCCTGCACGATGAGGCGCTGCGCGGCTGGCACGTCTTCAGTCGGCAATTCCACGCCAAGGTCACCACGGGCGACCATGATCATGTCGGACAATGCGACGATTTCATCGATATGCTCCAGCGCGAGTGGTTTCTCGATTTTGGAGAGGATGAAGGCTTTGTTGCCGATGATTTCGCGGGCTTCGGCGACGTCTGCGGCGGTCTGCACGAAGGAGAGGGCGACGATGTCCACACCGTTTTCCAGTGCGAAGGTCAAATCCTTGCGGTCTTTCTCGGTCATCGCGGAGATGGGCAGTTGGCGGGTGGGCACGTTCACGCCCTTCTTGCTCGAAAGCTTGCCCGGCACGTCCACACGCGCCTTCACGCGGGTGTTGCTTTCCTTCTCGGTCACGGTGAGCACCATCATACCGTCGTCGAGCTTCAGCTCGTCACCCGGCTGGATGACCTGCAGGATTTCAGGGTGCGGCAGGCGGATGAGGCCTTCTTTGCCCGGCTCGGTGCCGACTTCGAGGATGACTTCCTGATTGAATTTCAGGTCGATGGTTTCGGTCTCAAATGTACCCACGCGGATTTTCGGGCCTTGCAAATCGGCGATGATGGGCACAAAGCGACCGGCGCGCTCTTCGGCGGCGCGGATGGCTTTGATACGCTCAAGGTGCGCCTCATGGCTGCCGTGGCTGAAATTCACGCGGAAGGCGGTGGCACCGGCGGCAAGCAGAGTAAAAGCGTTGCTCTTGGGGCCGATGGTGGCGATGATGCGGCAACCGCGGTCAAGGGTATGGACGGACTTCTGGGTCATGGGTGTGCGTTCTCTGGATGGAGGTGGCTCGGTTTTCTTGTTTATTGCCAAGGGTTGTACCACGTTTGCACCGCAGCAAAAAGCAGAAAATGGTTACGGCTTAGCGGCATCCGCCCCGAATTGTGCCACTTCCCGCATGATGCGCCCGAAATCGAGGTGGTTATGCCCCATGTTCTCGAAAGTGAACAGGTGCTTATCCCCCTTCGCCGCGTCGAACAGTTCCACCCCCATGACATAAGGCACGATGGTGTCATCGCGGCTGTGAAAGATGAACAGCGGCATGCGAATCTTGTCGATTCGCGCGAAGGAATCGAAGGGGTCTTTCACCAGATAGTTCACCGGAACATACCAATACCGCTCCGCCGCCACCGCCGCGATGGAGCGGAAGGGCGCGGCCAGCACCAGCAGGTGCGCGTCATATTCGGTGGCGAGTTTGGTCGCTACGCCCGTGCCAAGCGATAGCCCCATTATGATGAGTTGCTCCGATGGAATAGCTTTGTTTTTTAGAAGATATTCAACTCCTGCGCGGCCATCGGCATATAGCCCCTGCTCGGTCGGCGAACCTTCTGAACCACCATAACCACGGTATTCCACGGCGAGGATGCCCAGCCCTTGCTGACGCGCAGCGATATAGACGCTTCGGTAAGACGCCAGCCTGCCGCCGTTTCCGTGGAAAAAGACCACGGTTTTCGCTTCGGGCGTGGGCGCGGGGGAATACCATGCTTTGATGCGGATGCCGTCTGCGGCGGTGAGGTCAATCTCTTCCATCCATTCCACACCCGCTTCCACAGAAGACATATAAGCGGGATTGGGATGGTAGAGGATGCTGCGCTGGGTGACATACAAGGCCAGCACCAGCGAGACATAGAGCACCAGAAAGGCCTTTGCTGCACTTAGCACCCAATAGCGCAAGCTTTTACCCTTCATGCGTCGCCCTTTTCCACTTGCGCTCCATCCAGCGTTCGGCTTGGCTGACATAAGTGAAGATGACCGGCACGACGACGAGGCTGAGCGCGGTGGAGGTGATGAGCCCGCCGATGACCGAGATGGCCATGGGCGAACGGAAGCTGGTATCCGCCCCGAAGCCCATCGCCACGGGAAGCATGCCTGCGCCCATAGCCAGCGTGGTCATGATGATGGGTCGCGCGCGTTTGTGGCAGGCGTCGATGAGCGAATCGAACTCGTTCAAACCCTGTTCCTTCATGGCGATGATGGCGTAATCCACCAGCAGGATGGAGTTCTTACACACGATGCCCATGAGCATCAAAAGCCCGATGAGCGAGGGCAGCGAGAAGCCGTTGTTCGTGAGGATAAGCGCGATGAACGCCCCGCCGATGGACAGCGGCAAAGCCGTGAGGATGGTGATGGGGAAGAGGAAATCATGGAACAACAGCACCAACACGAAATACACACACAGAATACCCGTGAGCATGGCGATGGCGAAGCTGCCAAAGAGTTCCTCCATGAACTCCGAATCCCCCGCTGCGCGCTGGGTGATGCCCGCTGGCAGATTCTGCATGGCAGGGAGCTTCTTCACCTCGTTCATCACCTCGCCCAGCGTGCGCCCGCCCAGTTCCACATTCAGCATCACGTTGCGCTGGCGGTCGTAACGGTCGATCTGCGCGGGGCCACTGCCCAAAGCGACATCCGCCACGCTGGAAAGCGGCACGGGCCCTTCCCGCCCCGGTACGCGGAGCTGGCGGATGGATTCAAGATCGGTACGCGCATCCTCTGGCAGTTGTACACGGATATAGACCTGCCTGTCGGGCAGGTTCATGCGCGCCAGTGAAATCTCATAATCCCCCGCGGTCGCCACGCGGAGGGTCTGGTTGATGGATTCGGTGGTCACGCCCATTTCCGCCGCCCGCGCGAAGTCCGGCTTCACGATGATTTCCGGACGTAGCAGACTGGCGGAAGAGATGATATTGCCGATGCCGTTGATGGTGCGGATGCCGTCCACCACATCCCGCGCGGCTTTCTGCAGCACATCCGAATCGTTCCCCGCCAGAATCAGCTGCAGCTTCTCGCCGTTGCCCTCGCCGCCCACGCCGAATCGCGCACCGGGGATAGCCTTCAGCTTCTCGCGGAGGACGTTCTCGATTTCCTGCTGGGTCACATCGCGCTCATCACGCGGGAAAAGGTTGATGCTGAGGTTCGCCTTGCGCGCATCGCCCGCGCTTCCTGCGGCGATGGAGGCCAGCACGTCCTGCACGCCTTCGGTCTCTTTTGCAAGGGTCGTCACGCGGCGCATCACGGCTTCGGTGTCCTCTAGCGTACTGCCGGGCATCAGCTCGATGGAGATGCCCGTGCGTGACACATCCCCCGGTGGGATGAAGCCGCTCGGCAGGAAGGCGATGAGCCCCAGCG
>VGDC01000059.1:0-7500 GCA_016869895.1 Alphaproteobacteria bacterium | reverse complement strand
GGGGTGAAGTCGTAACAAGGTAGCCGTAGGGGAACCTGCGGCTGGATTACCTCCTTTCTAAGGATGCGTGATTTACAGTCCGTCGTAAGACAACTGAATCCGCTGACTTATCAGACACCTTCCAACCGCCAATTCTTCTCTCATCCATACAAAATCAAAAAACCCCCACTCACAAAGTGGGGGCTTTTTTTGTTATCAAAATCGCACAAAATCGCTTCATTTCTTGCAAAAAACGATACGTTTTGGTCTATTAAACCTCTCTTTTTTAACGCGTTCGGAAGGCTTATGTATGCAGTTTATCGTCACTGGCTACGATGGAACCGATGAAGGCGCTCCCGCACGCCGTTTAGCGGCGAGGCCGGCGCATTTGAAGCTGGTGGAAGAATCCGTGGCGCGGGGCGAGCAGATTCTTGGCGCGGCGATTCTGGATGACGAGGGCAATATGCGCGGGTCGCTGATGGTGATGGACTTCCCGTCGCGTGCGATGCTGGACGCTTGGTTGGCACGGGAGCCTTATGTGGCGGGGAATGTGTGGCAGAATATCGAGGTGAAAGCCTGCGCTGTCGCGCCTGCCTTCAGCCACCTCATCCGTAAATAAACTGGAAAATCAACGTTCGCGGCTGCACTCACGGGTGCCGGAAGCGCGTTCCGCCTTGACCTTATCGGCAAAACGATTGACGGGCGCGCCGATGTCAGGGGCGGATTCTGCGACTTTCGCCATGACGGCGCGATCCGCCTTCTCCGGCTTACCTGCGATGTCAACGGCTGCGCTTTCGCCCAAGGAAGCACGGTTGAGCGCCTTGGTGACATCCCGCTCATCCACGCCAAGTAAATCCGCAACGCGATCCACCGCAGCTTCCAGTTTATGCGCCGTGGCGGGTGTCACCTGAAACATGGTGAGAGTAGCGTCGGTCATCTTCATGTCAGCGGTCATTACGGTTTCCTTGCTTTGAACAAAAATGCATATATATGAGCAATTCTGCCACAAAAAGCTGTGAAATAGAAGGTATTCCTGAAAATCGCGCTTAGAGCGCAGCGTCGAGCGCGTTCTCTCTGCGCACGGCGATGCTGAGCCCCTGCTCGGTTGGAAGCATGACCGCATTGAACTTCTTGCCATCCGCCAAACGCGCATTAAAGGTGCGCATGGCCTTCCATGTGGTCTCGCGCACAGGATTCATAAGACCGCCCTCGCCTTCCTGCGGTGGGCTATCCAGCTGCACCGTGCCGAAGAGCAGCGTGTTATCGGCAATCAGCAAACCACCCGGTTTGAGATGCGCTTCTGCCCAGTCGAGATAATGGGGGTAATTTATCTTATCCGCATCGATGAAGACGGCATCCACCACGGGAATCGTCTCGGCCATACGTTTCAGCACATCGCGCGCTTTGCCCTCCCACACGGTTATCTTATGTTGCAAGCCCGCTTGATGGATGTATTTCCGCGCCAGTTCGGCGTGTTCAGGGTCCGCCTCAATGGTGTGGAGGTGGCCTTTCTCCGGCAATGCGCGCGCCATCCAGATGCTAGAATAGCCGCCGAGCGTGCCGATTTCCACCACCGTATGCGCGCCGTGGAGCTGCAGGAGAAGCTGGAGCAGCTTGCCCTCCTCTGCCCCGACCTGAATGGCCATGCCGCGATTCTCGAAGGTCGTGCGAATCTGCGCCAACAACGCATCTTCCGGCGCATAGAGTTGCCGGATATAATTCAGGATAGGCGATTCACTGTGCTTGCTCACAGCTTCGCTTTCATGATGCTGTCGCTGCCATTGGTGATGGATTGCAGAAGCGACACCGTGCCCGGGAGTATCTTGTTCATGAAGAAGCGCGCGGTGGCGAGCTTGGCTTCATAATATTCTGGGTCTTTGTCGCGGTTCTGCAAGGCGATGGCGGCTTTCTTCGCCCAAATATGCGCGAAGACGACCAGCGCGAACATGCGCAGGTATTCCACCGAGCCACCTGCTGCATCATTAGGGTTCACAAGGCCGCGCTGGCCAAGCCAGAGGGATGCCTGCTGAAGATAGCCAAGGTGCTTATGGAGCGGCTTGGTGAACTCGGCCATTTCCGGGTTATTGCGGTGCTCTTCCACGAATGCCATGGCGGGGTGGAAGAACTGGCGCAGATAGCGCCCTGTGTTATAGGGCAGTTTACGACCAATGAGGTCAAGCGCCTGAATGCCGTTGGTGCCTTCATAAATCTGAGCGATGCGCGCGTCACGGGCATATTGCTCGACACCGTATTCGGCGATGTAGCCATAGCCGCCGTGCACCTGCATGGCGAGGTTGGCGACTTCGGTGCCCATATCCGTGAAATAGGCCTTCAAGATGGGCGTCATCAGCTGGATGAAGTGATCGCAATCCTCGCGTACCTTCTTGTCGGGGTGACGATGGTAAAGGTCAGATTTTAAGGCAGTTTCCATAGCCAATGCGCGGGCGGCTTCGGTGAATGCCTTCATGGTGAGGAGCATGCGGCGCACATCGGGGTGGACGATGATGGGGTCAGCGGGTTTATCGGGACGTGCGACACCCGTGAGCGCCCTGCCTTGCACGCGTTCATTCGCATAGGCAAAGGCATTCTGCTGGGCGACTTCGGCAAGGCCAAGCCCCTGCACACCGACGTAAAGACGTGCGGAATTCATCATGGTGAACATGGCTTTCATGCCGCCGTGGGGAACGGAGATGAGCCAGCCTTTCGCCTCTTCGAAATTGATGACGCAGGTGGGCGAAGCGTGGATGCCCATCTTATGCTCCACACCGCTGCAATTCACGCCGTTGCGCGTGCCATCCAGCAGCACTTTGGGAACGAGGAAGAGGCTGATGCCCTTCGTGCCTTCGGGTGCATCGGGGAGTTTCGCCAGCACGAGGTGGATGATGTTATCGGTCGCGTCCTGCTCACCGGAGGAGATGAAGATTTTCGTGCCGGTGATGGTATAGCTGCCGTCTTCCTGTGGAATGGCTTTGGTACGGATGAGCCCCAAATCCGTGCCGCATTGTGGTTCTGTCAGCCCCATCACGCCGGACCATTCGCCCGTGACGATCTTGGGCAGGTACGCGGCTTTGAGTTCTTCCGAGCCATGCAGCATCAGCGCATTATACGCACCGTGGGACAGACCGGGAGTGATGCCGAAGGAGAGGTTGGCGGAGCAGATCATCTCGATTGCGGCCATGTTCAGGAATTCGGGCAGGCCTTGGCCGCCGTAGTTCGGATCGCACGCGAAGGAAGGCCAGCCGCCTTCGACGTATTGCTTATAGGCATCCACGAAACCATCGGGCAGCTTCACCGTACCGTTTTCATAACGCACGCCTTGCTGGTCACCCTTCTGGTTCAGCGGGAAGAGCACTTCCTCACAGAAGCGCGCGCCTTCTTGCAGAATGGCACTGCGGAGGTCTTCGCTGGCTTCGGAGAAACCGGGGACATCCTGATAGCGTTCCAGACCAAGGTATTCATTCAGGACGAATTCGAACTCGCGTATCGGAGCTTTATAAACTGGCATGGTCTTTTCCTTCTGTATGCCCCGTGAAAATCTGCTGATTTTCACATGGGCGACGCTTCGCTGGCTCAGAGCTGACGCGGCCATCTGGCCGCGTTTCGTGCCCTCTTAATTTCGCAATGGTTTGTTGGTAAGAAGCATGTGCTCGATGCGGTCGAGCGTGTCAGGGTGGCGCACCAGCTTCATGAACACATCGTGTTCAAGGTCAAGCAAGTGCTGCTCGGTCAACTCATCCTGCGGGTCGACATCGCCACCCGTGAGGATGGTCGCCAGCGCGCGGGAGACCACGGCATCATGCTTGGTCGCCTGCCCGTTCGCCACGAAGTTATCGACCGCCATGTTCAACGCCGCCCATGCGCCAAGACCCGGCAGATGCACGGTCTGTGGTTCGGGTGGCGTGTAGTTCTCTGCCAGTTTCAACGCTGCCGCTTTCGCATCGGCTAGCAAGCGGTCGCGGTTCATGGTGATGCTGTCCGTCGGGCGGAGCACGGCGTTGTCATAGGCCAAATCCGCCGATTCGGAGACCTTCGCCGTGGCGATGTTCTCGAAGGCTTTGGAGATACCCGGCATCGCGCCGCCAAGGCCGAGCCCTTTGACGTTGCGGATGACCTGCTCTTTGCAGCCGCCCCAGCCGGGGATGAGGCCGACGCCGACTTCGACAAGACCGGAATAGGTCTCCAGATGCGCCTGCACATGGCTGGTGTGAGTCATCATTTCGCAGCCACCGCCGAAGACATAGCCATGCACCGCCGCGACCGTGGGGAACGGCGCATATTTCATCGCCATATAGACCTGTTGGCCTTGCTTGATGACATCGGAGATGAGCGGCCATGCCGCCATATTCGCGGCATAGAGCATGAAGCCGAGGTTAGCGCCGACGGAGAAGTTATCGCCATCGCCGCCGATGACGAGACCTTTGTAATTCGCTTTCACGACTTCCAAGCTTTTGGCGAGTAGCGTCAGCAAATCAGGGTCGATGGAATTGGCTTTGGAGGTGAACTCGAAGAGCGCAATGCCATCACCGATGTCCCACAGCGCAGCGGAGCCGTTCTTGATGATGGGTTTGTTGCCCGCTGCCAGCTTCACATCCGCCAGCAGGAACACGCCCTCTGCACGTTTGATAGGCGTGTATTCACCCTGCAATGTCAGATAGACGAACTTGCCGTTCTGCGTGTCGTAGAACGGTCGGCCATTGGCTGCTTTGAGGATAGCGGGGACTTCTTTGCCCGCTGCTGCCAGCTGCGCCGCGAACCATGCCGTGCCGGATTCTTTTTTATTGCCGAGGCGGTCAATCAACTCGAACGGGCCGTATTTCCAGTTGAAACCGGTCTTCATCGCTTGATCGATGGAGTAGAGATCGTCGGAGATTTCAGGCACGAGGGAGGCGGCATAACGCAGCGTTTCCAGCAACACGGCATGAGCATATTTCCCGCCGATGTCCTCATGCATCACCAATGCACGGAGGCCAGCTTTTGCAGCATCCACGCTGGCGAGTGCGGCCTTCTTCTCTTTCCGGTAATCCCCTGTTTTCAGGTCGATGGCTTCTTTGGTCTTCTTGCCGTCCTCGGATTTATTCAGGCGATAGAATCCGCCTTTGCCTTTGCGCCCTGTATAACCTTCCGAAATCATCTTCTTGATGAGGTCGGGTTCCTGATACATCCCGTGGAAGGAATCGGTCGGGGGAAGCAGTTGCAGCATCGCCTTGCCGATATGCGGCATCAGGTCGATACCCACAAGGTCGAACAGGCCGAAGACACCCGTTTTGGGGATGCCTGCGGGACGCCCCATCACGGCATCGGCCTCCTCCACGGAAATCCCCAGTTTGATAGCTTCCAGCAAGCCGACCATCATCCAGTAAATCCCGATGCGGTTGGCGATGAAACCCGGTGTGTCTTTACACTGCACCACGCCCTTGCCCAGCTTCACATCACCGAAATGGGTGATGGCCTGCATGACTGCCGGGCGCACATCCGCACTGCCGACGACTTCCAGCAGACGCATATAACGCGGGGGATTGAAGAAATGGGTGATGAGGAAGTCTTTGCGGAACTGCTCCGACTGGCCATGCACCAGCGCTTTCAGCGGCAAAGTGGAGGTGTTGGAGGAGACGATGGAACCGGGCTTCCGCACCGCATCCACCTTCTGGTAGACCGCGTGTTTCACGTCCGGACGTTCCAGAACGGCCTCGATAATCCAGTCCACCTCTGCGAGTTTGTCGAGGTCATCCTCAAGGTTCCCCGCCGTGATGAGCTTGATTTTCTTCGGGTGGGAAAGCGCGGCGGGCTTCACCTTCGCCAGCTTCTCCAGCGCGCCATTGGCTAGCTGGTTCCTATCCGTCGCGCCTTCGGGCACAATGTCTAGCAGCAACACGGGGACACCTGCGTTGGCGATATGCGCGGCGATGCCGCTGCCCATCACCCCAGAACCCAATACCGCGACTTTTTTAATCTCAGTCATATACTTCACTCGCTTCTATTAGGTTCACGCGCCCGCAGCATCGGCTGCTTCGTCAAGGTCGATGTCCTTGATGGATTCTTTGAGTTCTTTGAAATCGAAACCGAGCACTTCCAGCCATTCGAAGCAGACCTTCAGGAACTTACCCGAGTATCTGCCTATAGCCTTCAGGCCTTTGTGAATCCAGTCACCAATGGATTCGAACCAAGTGCCATCCGCCATCTGCGCGATTTCGCGCCCGATGATGGGGGAATATTCGGCCAACAGCCATGCACAGCCCATGATGATGGCGACGGTGAGGACGACTTTCAGAACGATGAAGAAGATGAAGATGTGCATGGAACTGCTCCTTAAATCGCTTCAAGTACGGTGGCGATGCCCATACCGCCGCCGATACAGGCCGTGGCGAGGGCATATTTCCCGCCGCGCTCTTTCAGCAGCTTGGCGGCCTTGCCCGTGATGCGCGCGCCGGATGCACCGAGCGGATGGCCAAGCGCGACCGCGCCGCCCTCCACGTTCAGCTTCGCGGGGTCTATGCCCAGTTCTTTCACCACCGCCAGCACCTGCGCGGCGAAGGCTTCGTTCAACTCGACGTAATCAATGTCGGAAAGCTGCAAGCCAGCACGCTCCAAAGCTTTCTTGGAGGCATGGACAGGCCCCAGACCCATCACTTCCGGCGCGAGGCCAGCGACAGCGGAGGATTTGATGCGCGCCAGTTTCGGCAGGCCATGTTTATCGGCGTAAGCTTCGGAGACGACCAGCACCGCCGCTGCGCCGTCCGTCAGCGGGGAAGACGTGCCAGCGGTCACCGTGCCGTTCTGGTCGAAGGCGAGTTTCAGACCTGCCAAGGCTTCGACGGTGGTATCGGCACGCACGGTGCCGTCTTTGTCCACTGCGCCATCACGGGTCTGGATGGGCACGATTTCGCTGCTGAGGTCAGCCTTCGCGGCTTTCTGATGGCTGGCGACAGCGAATTCCTCCTGCTGCTGGCGGGAGATGCCATATTGCTTGGCGAGGTTCTCGGCGGTCAGCCCCATGGAAAGATAGGCATTCGGGTTGTCTTTGTAGAGCACAGGGTTCGGCAGGAGGTTATAGCCACCCATGGGGATACGCGTCATGGATTCGACACCCGCCGCGATGAACACTTCACCCGCGCCGGAAGCGATTTTGCCAGCGGCGATGTGGATGGCCTCCATGGAAGAGCCGCACCAACGATTGATGGTCGAACCGCTGATTTCCTTCGGCAGCCCCGCCAGCAACACGACCATACGCCCGATGTTATAGCCCTGTTCGCCCTCTGGGAAGGCGCAGCCGGCGATGAGGTCTTCGATGTCGTTCACGTTGACGCCTGTTTTGGCGATGAGTCCTTTGACGACCTGCGCGGCGATGTCATCCGGTCGGGTGCGCGCCAGCTTGCCCTTGTTGGCAGGAGTGAAGGGAGAACGGACATAACCAACAATAACTGCGCTATTCATGCTAAATCTTTCTTAGAAATTTTGCCGATCAGGGTTTTGGGTAGGGACTCGCGGAACTCTATCTGCGAGGGTAATGCAAAGCGGGGAGTT
>VGDC01000058.1 GCA_016869895.1 Alphaproteobacteria bacterium | reverse complement strand
TCTCGAAGTCGCCCAGCACCTCGGTGAAGGCACCGTGCGCACCATCGCTATGGACTCCACCGACGGTCTCGTCCGTGGCCACAAAGTCTATGACACCGGCGCGCCTATCTCCGTTCCCGTCGGCCCTGAGACCCTTGGTCGCATCATGAACGTCATCGGCGAGCCGATCGACGAGCGTGGCGCTGTGAAAGCCAAGAAACAGTCCCCCATCCACGCCAAAGCCCCTGAGTTCACCGAACAGTCCACCGAGGCGGAAGTACTCGTCACCGGCATCAAGGTCATCGACTTGCTCGCTCCATACCTCAAAGGCGGTAAAATCGGCCTCTTCGGTGGTGCGGGCGTAGGCAAGACCGTGACCATCATGGAGCTCATCAACAACGTCGCGAAAGGCCACGGTGGTTTCTCCGTCTTCGCGGGCGTGGGTGAACGTACCCGTGAAGGTAACGACCTTTACCACGAGATGATCGAATCCGGCGTTATCAACCTGGAAGAGCCTTCCAAGTCCAAAGCGGCGCTGGTGTACGGCCAGATGAACGAGCCCCCAGGAGCACGTGCACGCGTCGGTCTGACCGGTCTTACCCTCGCGGAATACTTCCGTGACGATGAAGGTCAGGACGTTCTGTTCTTCGTGGATAACGTATTCCGCTTCACGCAGGCTGGTTCGGAAGTATCCGCGCTGCTCGGTCGTATCCCTTCCGCAGTAGGTTACCAGCCCACGCTGGCGACCGACATGGGCGCGATGCAGGAACGCATCACCTCCACCAAGAAGGGCTCCATCACCTCCGTACAGGCTATCTACGTCCCTGCGGATGACTTGACCGACCCTGCTCCTGCGACCTCCTTCGCGCACTTGGATGCGACGACCGTTCTTTCCCGCTCCATCGCGGAAATGGCGATCTTCCCTGCGGTTGACCCGCTCGACTCCACCAGCCGCGCGCTCGACCCACAGATCGTCGGTGAAGAGCACTATCAGGTGGCGCGTGACGTCCAGAAGGTTCTGCAGACCTACAAATCCTTGCAGGACATCATCGCGATTCTGGGTATGGACGAGCTTTCCGAGGAAGACAAACAAATCGTGGCACGCGCCCGTAAGATCCAGCGTTTCCTCTCCCAGCCGTTCCACGTGGCGGAAGTCTTCACCGGTTCCCCCGGTAAGTTCGTTTCCTTGGCTGACACCATCGCCGGCTTCAAAGGCATCGTCGAAGGTAAATACGACGATCTGCCAGAATCCGCGTTCTACATGGTCGGCACCATCGAGGAAGCGGTTCAGAAAGCCCGTAAACTGGCAGCGGAAGCAGCATAATCATGGCGGATTTCGTACAGGTAGATTTGGTCACCCCAGAGCGTCTCTTTGCTTCCGTCGAAGCGACGCTGGTGGAAGTGCCCGGTTCTGAAGGCGACTTCGGGGTGCTTCCCGGTCATGCGCCGCTGATTTCCGCTATCCGCCCCGGCGTGGTGACGATTCACCTCGTAGGCGGTGCGAAGCAGCGTTTCGTGGTCATCGGCGGTATGGCGGAAGTCACGACCGAACGTTGCACCATCCTCGGCGAATACCTTGAGGAAGTCACCGACGTGACTCGCGATCAGGCGACCGCGCGTTTGGCGGATGCCCGTAAGGCTCTGGCCGATGCTTTGTCCGATGAGGCTATCGCACTCGCCGAGAAGCAGGTGCAGGTAGCGGAGTCGTTGGCTTTGGCGGCATAACTAGGATATAACTTCCTTTTCCTAGGCAAAAAGTTCCACCCGGTAGGTATATCCTGCCGGGTTTTTTGTGGCCTTTTCAGCGCCCGCTGCGCGACGTGCTGTCGCTCACATGGCACGCAGCTACGCTGGCTGATGACTCAACGCGGCTGCTGCCGCGCCTCACAGTCCAATTACACCCGATACTGGCACGGCACTTGCAATTATTCTCCCGTGATAACACGAACAAGGGGGTATTCCCCCATAGGTGGTGCGCATGAGTACCGTGAGTGAACATTTGCAGGGGAATCTGATTCTCCCTCAGAAAGCCAAGCAGCCGACCTTGAAAACGGCGGTGGAGCTTTCCGCCAAACCGACCGTCGCTGACACGATGGTGGGCAAGGACGGTTTTGGCTTCGGCGACCTCATCGATGTCATCAACCCGCTTCAGCACATCCCCGGTGTCTCCACCGTCTATCGCGCGGTAACGGGCGATGAGATGGGTGCCGCCGCGAAGATAGCCGGTGCCGCATTGTTCGGCGGACCCATCGGCGCAGGCATCGCTGCCGCCACATCGCTCATCGAAGTCGCCACGGGTGCTGACCCTGTGCAAAGCGCTATTGATGCCGTTACGGAGGGTGGCGAAACGCCTGCCCTTGTGCCCACACCGCCTCCCGCTTCCACGCCCACCGTGCTCACATCCGATCATTCTGTGGCGCAGGAAGTGGCGCAAGCGGCCATCGAAAACAGGGTGGCTATCCCCGACACCGAAAAATCCGAAGAAGAGCTGGCTGCGGAAGCTGCCGCGGCTCTGGGTAAATCGAATGCCTTCCGTTTGGGAATCGACGTGCTTCCCGTCGAGGGCAAAGCCGCGCAGGCGGCGGAGGCTTTGGCGGATTCCGTTCGCCCGCAGGTGGGTATTTCGCTGCATCCGGATGTCAGCGATGTCGCGGCGCGTGCCTTGGGTGCGAACAGCCTCCAGCACCAGATTTACCGTCAGGTGCAGACCATCGATCCGCTGTATACGGCAGCTTTGGATATGCGTGGGTGAGAGATGAGAGGGACGGAAGCAAAGCCAGCAGGCTTTGCCAGCCTTGAGCCAGCGTAGCGTCGCTCATATGAAAATCAGCAGATTTTCATGGAGCAAAATTAAATGCTTCTATCACCAAAAATCGCCGTGCCGATGCGCACCAATGTCGCGCCTTCGGCTACTGCTTCGCGGTAATCCCCGCTCATGCCCATGCTCAGTTCTTGCAGCCCATGCTTTTCAGCTAGGGCACGCAACAGTGCGAAATGCGCTGCTGCTTCCTCATCCACGGGGGGGATGCACATCAACCCGATGACTTCCACTCCCGCTTTCCGCGCATAGCCAAGCAGTGCGCCGACGTCTTCGGGCGCGACTCCCGCCTTCTGTTCCTCAAGCCCGGTGTTCACCTGTATCAGGCAGGGCACGCGCTGCGCGCCCTTGGCGAATGCTTCCGCCAGCGCATCCACAAGCCTTTCGCGGTCGAGCGTGTGGATGACGTCGAATACGGCCAGCGCATCTCTCACCTTATTCGTCTGCAACGGGCCGATGAGGTGCAGCTCCACATCCGCATATTGCGCTTTCAGTTCCGGCCATTTCGCTTCCGCTTCCTGCACACGGTTCTCGCCGAAGATGCGTTGTCCCGCGTCCAGTGCTTCGCGCATCCGCTCCCCGCCATGGCCTTTGCTCACGGCCACGAGTTTCGCCGCGCCCAGCGATGGGCGAAGGGCATCCAAGCGTTTTTTGATGGAATCGGTCACTTTTTTCACTCATCGAGGCGTGCTATGGAAAGTCGCGCCATTGTCGGAAAACACCCCCCGAAAAGCAAGCGATTTTAGTGCCGCATAACCTATTGTACTTATTGCGATAATTTCACCCCCTCGCGTACGCGTGCCTTTTGCCGATGGGGGTGGAAAGGCTTTGTGGCGGATTTGCAACAGCGATTTCAAAAAGGCCGATTTTGACCCCAAGTTTTCGGTTTACAGCTTGCGATTCCCTTCCCAAGGCTTAAAAAGGGGAGGAGATCAGACGGGCAGTTCCGGCTGACCGATTTGAGAAAAGTTTCCGAACTCCCCAAGGGTTCATCAAACTTCGTTTTTTAATTTAATTTGGGATGTTAGTAATGAAAAAAGTTCTTCTTGCTACTACCGCGATCCTCGGCGTTGTTGGCTTTGCTTCCGTAGCAGCTGCTGATGCTCCTCGCGTGACTGTTGGTGGTTTCATCGATTTCCAGGCTGGTTACGTCAATGAAGACGCAAACCCGCTGAACAACAAAGACTACGGTTTCCGCAACGACACCGAGATCCACTTCTCCATCGACGGTAAAACCGATCGTGGCCTCGGCTACGGTGCAGTTATCGAACTCGAAGCCGACATCAACGGTGACACCACCGGTTCCGGCCTTGAATCCGACCGTACCTACGTTTATCTCTCCGGTGACCACTGGGGTCGTTTCGAGCTCGGCGCGAACACCGACGCTTCCACCGCTCTGAAAGTTGACGCTTCCTCCATCGCTCGCGCGACCGGCGGCATCGACGGCGACTGGTTCCGTTACGCTGCTGCTCCTTTGGCTGCTGGCTTCATCGTTCGTCCTGACCTGGCTACCCAGCACGGCGGCACCCAGACCCCTGGCGTGACCGAGAACGCTAACAAAGTCACCTACTACTCCCCCGATCTTTCCGGTTTCCAGATTGGCGTAAGCTACACCCCAGATACCGCTGCTAAAGGTCAGGCGTTCACCTCCGCTCCTGCAATCGGCACCTTTGAAGACACCTTCTCCGGTGGCGTAAGCTACGCTCGTCAGTTCGACGGTTGGAACCTCGGCCTCTCCGCTACCGGTGAGTACGGTGACGTTTCCGGCCCCGGCCTTGACGACAACCGTTCCTGGGCTCTCGGCGCATCCGTTGGCCTCGCTGGCTTCACCTTCGCTGGTTCTTATGGCGATCTGGATGCTGGTGGCCTGGAAGGCGACTTCTGGACCCTGGGCGCAGCGTATGACATCAACGCTTTCGGCCTCAGCCTGACCTACCTCGACTCCACTGTTGACGTTGGCGCTGGCGCAGAGAACGAATTCGACAACCTCGTCTTCGGTGTTGACTACGCTCTTGCTCCCGGTTTCACCCCATACGCTGAAGTCAGCCTGTTTGACTACAACGGTGCGGGCGCACTGGACAACGACGGTACCGTGTTCATCGTTGGTACGCAGTTGGCCTTCTAATAGGCAGCTAGCCTTTCTAATCTGAAAGGCTTGTGAAATGAGAGGGGCGGTGCTATAACGGCACCGCCCCTTTTATTTTGTGATAACGGGGGTCTAACCATTATCCGCAGATAAGAGTGAGTCCCACCCGTGAAGTCGCACATCTCCCTGAAGATTCTTTTCCTCGTCCTCTCCACCTTGCTCATCGCGAATTGCAGTGGCGGCAAAGCCGTGGAGGACAAAGCCCAATACCCCATGAACCCGGAAGACGCGCGCAAGCTGCGCAACGGCAAACTCACGGGTGAAGATGGTTGGAATCTCTTCGGTGGTGATGATTCCAAAGCAGGCGAAGGCGGCAATTCCCCCATTGGCGTGAACAGCTTCCTCTGGCGCGCCTCGCTTGACACCCTCAGCTTCCTGCCCATCGCTTCGGCTGATCCCTTCGGCGGCGTCATCCTCACCGATTGGTACTCCGATGCCAACGCCCCCCGCGAGCGCTATAAAGTCACCACCCTCATCCTTGGCCGCGCGCTGCGCGCCGATGGCGTGAAGGTCACCGTGTTCAAGCAGAGCAAAGACTCCGACGGCAACTGGCGCGATGAACCCGTCAACGCAGAACTTGGCCGTAAATTGGAAGACACCATTTTGACGCAGGCTCGTGAGCTGCGCATCAAGTCCGGCGGCTAAAGGGGAATTTTTGTGAACGACAGCCGTTATAACTTCAAGGAATCGGAACGCAAATGGCAGCAGGTCTGGGAAGAGCAGAAACTCTTCGCTGCCACCGAAAAAAGCGATAAGCAAAAGTTCTACGTCCTTGAGATGTTCCCTTACCCTTCCGGACGCATCCACATGGGGCACGTGCGGAACTATACTCTTGGTGACGTGACGGCACGATTCAAACGCGCGCAGGGCTATAACGTGCTGCACCCCATCGGCTGGGACGCTTTCGGCCTTCCCGCCGAGAACGCCGCTATCCAGAACAACACCCATCCCGGTAAATGGACGTATCAGAACATCGACTTCATGCGCGGTCAGCTGAAGCCCATCGGCCTGTCTTATGACTGGGAGCGTGAAATCGCCACCTGCGCACCGGATTATTACAAGCACGAGCAGCGTTTCTTCACCGAGATGTTGAAGGCCGGTCTGGCGTATCGCAAAGAAAGCTGGGTGAATTGGGATCCCGTCGATCACACTGTGCTCGCCAATGAACAGGTGGTGGACGGCTGCGGCTGGCGTTCCGGCGCACCAGTGGAGCGCAAGAAGCTTTCCCAGTGGTTCCTGCCCATCTCGCGCTTCAGCGAAGAGTTGCTGCAAGGCCTGACGACGCTGACCAACTGGCCGGAAAAAGTCCGCACCATGCAGGAGAACTGGATCGGCCGTTCGGAAGGTGCCATCGTGCATTTCCCTTTGGTGGGGCGTGACGAGAACATCAGCGTCTATACCACCCGCCCGGATACGCTTTTCGGGATGTCCTTCCTTGCCATCGCTGCGAACCATCCGCTGTCGCTGGAACTGGCGGAAAAGGATGCGGAACTTGCCGCTTTCATCAAGGAATGCGAAGGCCTCGGCACCAGCGAAGAGAGCATCGAGAAAGCCGAGAAGAAGGGCTATGACACGGGCTTGCGCGTGACCCATCCTTTCAACGGCAACTCATATCCCGTCTACGCCGCCAACTTCGTGCTGATGGATTACGGCACCGGCGCGGTGTTCGGCTGCCCCGCCCATGACGAGCGCGACCATGGTTTCGCAACGAAATACAGCCTACCCATCACCCAAGTGGTGAGCGGTGAAGTCGATGTGCAGAAAGAAGCCTATACCGGCGACGGCAAAATCATCAACTCCGGCTTACTTGACGGGCTGGACGTGAAAGCCGCGAAGTCCAAAGCCATCGATACGCTCGAAGCGGAAGGCAAGGGCGAGCGCAAGGTGAACTATCGCCTGCGCGACTGGGGCATCTCGCGCCAACGCTATTGGGGCTGCCCCATCCCCATCATCTATTGTGATGATTGCGGCGCGGTGCCGGTTCCCGATGCGCAGCTGCCTGTGGAACTCCCCGAAGACGTGAGCTTCGACAAGCCCGGCAACCCGCTCGACCATCATCCCACATGGAAAAACGTGAATTGCCCGACCTGCTCCAAGCCCGCCAAACGCGAGACGGACACGTTCGACACGTTCTTCGAATCGTCGTGGTACTTCCTGCGTTATGCCTCGCCCCATGCGGCGAATGGCATCGACCGTGCGGCGGCGGATTACTGGATGCCCGTCGACCGCTACATCGGCGGTGTGGAACACGCGGTGTTGCATTTGCTCTATGCGCGTTACTTCACCCGCGTGTTGAAGATTCTGGGCTATACGAAATCCGATGAGCCGTTCTCCGGCTTGCTGACCCAAGGCATGATCTGCCACGAAACCTACAAGGACGAAGCCGGAAAATGGCTGGAGCCGGAGGACGTGCGCAAGGATGGCGGCAAGGCCGTGCACGTGAAATCGGGAGCGCCCGTCACCATCGGCCGTTCCGAGAAGATGAGCAAATCCAAGAAGAATACCGTCGACCCCAGCCATATCATCGAGACCTATGGCGCGGATGCCGCCCGTTTGTTCATGATGTCCGACTCTCCACCGGAGCGCGACCTTGAATGGAGCGATGCGGGTATCGATGGCGCATGGCGCTATGTGAACCGCCTTTGGAGGCTCGTGGAGCAGCATAAGGACGTGATTGGCGCAGGCGTAGCCAAAAACACCGTTCCTGCACTCAGCGACGCGGAAAACACCCTTCGTGGCCTTGTCCATAAGACCATTAAGCTGGTGGGCGAAGACATCGAGAATTATCACTTCAACAAAGCGGTCGCCCGCTTCCGCGAACTCAGCAATGCGCTGGGCGATGCGAAGGCCGATTCGGAAGGCGCGGTGTTCGTGCTCCGTGAGGGTATCGAGGCGGTCATCCACCTCGTCGCACCGTTCATGCCGCATCTGGCCGAAGCGCTCTGGGCGCAGCTTGGGCATTCCGACCTCGTTGCCGCGCGTGGCTGGCCGACCTTCGACCCTGCTCTGGCAGTGGACGATACGGTGACCATCGCCATTCAGGTGAACGGCAAACTCCGCGCCACCATCCAACTTCCCCGCGATGCCGACAAAGTCATCGCCGAGAAGACCGCTTTGGCGGAAATCAGCGGTGCGCTGGAAGGCAAGGAAATCGTGAAAACCGTGGTCGTGCCGAACCGCATCGTCAATGTCGTGGTGAAGGGATAATCATGTCACGTATATTGGCTGGTATCGCTCTGCTTCTGCTTCTGCCTGCCTGTGGTTTTCAAGCCATCTATGGCAAGTCTGATGATACGAACATTGAAATCGGCACTTATCTCGCTTCCACCACCGTGAACACGCGCGGTTCGGGCGAACTGGGCAATCGCCTGAAAATCGCTGTGGAAGACCGCCTGAACCCCACGGCGGCGGCCTCGCTCTATGGCAAGGCCTTCAACCTTGAGATACGGGTGACCGCGCCGCGCACACCATTGGGCATCGGACGCAGCGGTGCGATTTCGCGCTATGACGTGACCTTGCAATCCAGCTATGTGCTGAGCGATGCAGAGACCCGCGAAGTCTTGGACAAAGGTGTTATCACGCGCCGCGTCAGCTTCTTCAACGCCGACGAAAAATTCGCTTCCTACGCCGCCGAGCAGGATGCCATCGACCGCGGCATCAACGAGTTGGGCGAGGATTATAAAATCCGCCTTGCCGCCTATTTCGCAGAGCATTATAAGCTCTCCATCGTTGCGGATTGATGCGTCATGAAAATCGCTGCACGCCAGATTCAGCCGTTCCTCAACGGTCAGGCCAAGGGCTGCAAAGCGGTGCTGATTTACGGCGCGGATGAAGGTCAGGCGCGCGAACACGCCTCCGCACTCGCCAAGGCCGTGGGCGCTGACCCTAAAGATCCCTTCTCCTTCGTGGAGATTTCCGAAGATCAACTGAAAGCCAACCCTACCCTGCTCCACGACGAACTCTTCGCCATGAGCATGATGGGCGGACAACGCTTCGTGCGGCTGCTGGCCGATGCGGATGGTGTGGCGAAGACGCTGGAAGGCATCTACAACGCCAAGAACGCCACCCTGCCTGATGCCTATCTGCTGGTGCTGGCGGGTGAACTCAATGCGCGTTCCGGTTTGCGCAGTCTCTTCGAGGAGCATCCCCAACTGGCAGCCCTC
>VGDC01000057.1 GCA_016869895.1 Alphaproteobacteria bacterium | reverse complement strand
TGCGGTCAGTCAAAATTGCCCGTTTGAGCCTTCGCCACAAAATAACAGGGAAATCGCCTCAGAACGCCCTAAAGCCAAGCCTCACAAGCACGCACCCATCCGCGCAATAGTGCACACAGCGCGAAGCTGCGCCATCAACAAGTAACTGGAATATAATAATAAAATGAAGTGGTGGAGGATAGGGGAGTCGAACCCCTGACCTCTTGCATGCCATGCAAGCGCTCTACCAACTGAGCTAATCCCCCTCTAAGAAGAGAAGCCCGATTCTGTTCATTTCGCGGCTTAATGCAAGCGTTTTTTGCGGTGGGGCGTGAAAAGCTTCAGGAAGGATTAAACAGGGCGAAAAGCTCTTCACCGGTCAGCTTCTTCCGTTCCCCTGCGAAGGTATAGCCTTCTGGCTTCGCGTCGATGAAGACTTCCTTCTGCAGCGTGAAATGCTCCACCCCATCGAAAAGACCCAGCGGCAAGGCGAGGAATCCACCTTGCTTGAGACGGTAGAACAGATGCGTGCCGCAGTGTTTGCAAAAGCCACGCTCCGCCCATTCGGAGGATTCAAAAACGCCGATATGCCGCTCGCCTGACCAGACCGCATCGGTTTTGCAGTCGATGACGAGCAAAGGCCCCCCGCCCCATTTGCGGCAGGTGGGGCAATGGCACGCATCGAATTCCGCGTGGTCGCACGCGGCGGTGACGGTGACTTCGCCGCAGAGGCATTTTCCGTGGAGGGTGTGGCTCATGAGGGTTACTTTCTCTGGTTTTGCTTCCTAAGACTTAGCGCAAAAAACCGCTGCGTAATAGGGTGTTTTTCATTTCCCCCCTATGCTATGCTCCACCAAAAGAAAGGAAACCCATGACGGAAAGTGCGGCATTCGGAACGGTCTGTGCGGTCGTCGTCACCTATAATATCGGCAATGCCTTCGAGGCGGGTTTCAACAGCCTGAAAGGTCAGGTCGATCACGTCATCCTCGTCAACACCAGCACCGATGACGGCGAAACGGCCAAGGTGAACACGCGCCTGCGCGATGCCCAGCCCGATTTCGTGACGCTTATCGAAAGCCCCGAGAATAACCTCGCCCTCGCCCAGAACCTCGGCATCGATGCCGCGTTGGAAAAAGGCCACGACTGGGTACTACTGCTGGACCATGACAGCCGCCTCGCCCCCGGCATGATCGCCGCGATGGAGACGGCCTATTTCCAGAACATGACCCGCAGCAAGATCGGCCTGCTCGCCCCCGCGCTGGAAGACCCGTCCGACCCTAACCGCTTCATGCTGAAAGCCCGCCAGAAATTCTGGTTCAAGAAAGAGCAGTTCGATGCGCGCACCCCCGTCATCGACAATCTCCTCTGCGTCATCGCATCCGGCAGCCTTGTGCCGCGCCGTGTATTCACGCCGGAGACCCGCATGGATGAAGGCTTCGTCATCGACGCGGTGGATTCGGACTTCTGCCTGAACATCGTCAAGCGCGGCTGGCGCATCATGGCCGTGCGCGACGCGAAGATGACCCATAGCATCGGCGAGCGGAAGACCCACCATTTCTTCGGGCTGACGGTGCAGACCACCAACCACTCGCCCATCCGCCGCTATTACCAGTTCCGCAACCGCCTGCTCGTCTGGCGGCGGTATTTCTTCGCCCATCCGGGCTATGTCATCTACGACCTGATGCACATGGTCTATGAACTCTGGCGCATACAGTTGTTCGAACAAGACCGCCAGACCAAGACCAACCATATCCTCGCAGGTCTGGTGGATGGCTTTGTCGGGAAAACGGGGGCTAAGCGAGGTACGTCCTTGGCGCGCCCCGCTAATTCACGCTTGCGCTGAAGCCGCATCCCTGCTACATCTCACGCATATTTTCACCCCCTCAAACCACCCGAGTTGGTCATGACCCGCCATCCCGCCGTCAAGGCTGTCACCGCCAAGGCTCCTGCCGCGCAGATTCCCGCCGCGGAGCGTCCTGCCGCCGGAGCATATCCGCGTGTACGCCTGCGCCGCACCCGCCGCACCGAATGGCTGCGCAATCTGGTGGCCGAGCACCGCCTGACTGCGCAGGATCTGATTTGGCCGGTCTTCGTGCAGGAAGGCAAGAACGCCCGCACGGAAGTGCAATCCATGCCGGGGGTGTATCGCCTATCCATCGACCTGCTCTGCGATGAAGCGCGCCGCGCCGCCGCACTGGGCATCCCCGCCATCGCGCTGTTCCCTGCGGTGGATGCTTCATTGAAGACAGAAGACGCGGAAGAGGCGTTCAACGCCGAAAACCTCATCTGCCGCGCCACCCGCGCTATCAAGGATTTGGGGCTGGACATCGGCATCGTCACGGATGTCGCCCTCGACCCCTACACCTCCCACGGGCAGGACGGCTTGCTGAATGCTGACGGTGACGACGTGGAGAATGACATCACCATCGACGCACTCTGCCGCCAGGCGGTGCTACAGGCCGAAGCGGGCTGCGACATCGTCGCGCCGTCGGATATGATGGACGGCCGCGTGGCCTTGATTCGCGATGCGCTCGATGAAGCGGGCTATGCCCATGTAGCCATCCTCGCCTATGCCGCGAAATACGCTTCCTGCTTCTATGGCCCGTTCCGCGATGCGGTCGGCTCGGCGAAAGCCTTGGGCAAGAACGGCAAGAAGACGTATCAGATGGATGCGCCGAACAGCGACGAAGCCCTGCGCGAAGTCGCCCTCGACCTCGCCGAAGGCGCGGATATGGTGATGGTCAAACCGGGTATGCCCTATCTCGACATCGTCACACGCGTGCGCAGCCAGTTCAACGTGCCCGTCTTCGCCTATCAGGTCAGCGGGGAATACGCCATGCTCCGCGCCGCCGCCGATAACGGCTGGCTGGACTGGAACGCTGCGATCATGGAGAGCCTTATGGCCTTCAAACGCGCAGGTGCGACGGGTATCTTCACCTATGCCGCGCTGGAAGTCGCCGAAGCCTTGCGCGACGGCTGCCCGCTGAAGTCTTGCTGTAGGTAGTATTCGTTTTGCCCCGTGATTTTCTCCTGAAAATCACATGGGCGACGCTTTGCTGGCTCAGGGCTGGCTCGGGCTGCTGCCCTCGCTCCTCGTCCCTTTCTATTCCGCTAACCACTTCCTGAGAATCATCCCGTTATCCGCCGCCAGCTTCGCTGCCGCATAGCAATCAGGCAGGCGTGGGAGTTTATACTGCGGGTCATAGGCCACACCGTGCATCTGCGGGCCGGGGTCTGGGTTGTTGGTCAAGCCGTGCAGCACTCCCGCCAGCATCACCGCCAGCAAAGCAGCCGGCTCGGCATCCGCCCCGGCGATGCGGTATTCTATCTGCGTGAACGGGCCGTTCTTCAGCGGCAAACGCAGGGCAACCGTGCGGTTGTTCCCACCCCATGAGCGGGTCAGCGGCGCATCCTTGCCCGCCGTGAAGCGGTTGTAGGATGCAGGGAACGGCGCGGCGATGAGCATCGCTTCATCCAGCGTCTCCAGCAATCCGCCCAGCGCGGCAGACAGTGGCGGGGAAAGATTCTCGCCCTTCTTCTCGAACTGGCGCACCCCTTCCTGATTCGTCAGGCTGATGTGAGATTGCAGGGCGCTGCCGTAATCTTCTAGGAAAGGCTTCGCGGCGAAGCTGACCATCAGCCCGAATCCATCCGCCGCATCACGCAGGATGCGCTTGAACAGATGCACCGCTTCTGCCAGCGCGAACGGGTCTTGGCGCGGATTGAAAGCGGCTTCGTATTGCCCCCTACCCTTTTCCGGCACGATGGCGGGAATGCCCAGCTTCAGGCGCGCGGCCTGCGCCAACACGACCTTGTGCAGGGAATCGATTTCCCCTTCGCGTTCCGCCGGAATCACATACCATTCGATTTCAAAACCGAAAGACGCCACAAACCCGAACTGGGTCTGCAGCGTCTCCATCATGCGGTTGATTTGGGTGCGCATCAGGCGACCGACGCGATCCACTCGGCGATTTTGCTTTTGGGCAGGGAACCGACCTTGGTGGAAACGGCTTCGCCGTTCTTGAAGATGATCATGGTGGGGATGCCACGCACGCCATATTTCTGTGGGGTGTTCGGGTTCTGGTCGATGTTCACCTTGGCGATGGTGATCTTATCGCCCAGTTCATTGGAGAGTTCGTCGAGCAGCGGGCCGATCTGTTTGCAAGGGCCACACCATTCCGCCCAGAAATCCACCAGTACGGGGCCTTCTGCCTTCAACACGTCGTTCTCGAAATTCTGGTCGGTGATATGTACAGTCATGGGAATCCTCTTAGTCGAACTTTAGAATCATTACAGAGAAGCAGATGGTACTCCTCCGCATCTTACGCGTCAAGGGCTGCGAGGGCGTAATCCTTATTCAAAGAAATTACGGTAAATGAGCACGCAACGCAATTCCTTATCGCTCAGGCGATAGACCGCATCCAGATTAGTGCCGATGGTATCATCGGCAAGCCCCGGTGCGCTTTCCGTGCAGAAAGGCGTATCCGGGTTGCGGTTCGTTCTTGTCACGAGGCTTCCCTGTCCTGGCAAGCCATCATCGATCTTGAGATCGATTTTGTACATCTCCTCTGGTGCAAGCAAAGGGCCGCGGGGAAGATTGTTACTGTTCATGGCCATCCCCAGCATCAGTATGGTGCCGTATTCACCATAGAACCAATCGTTCTCGGAATTGTTCAATCCGCGTTCACGAAAACTGTATGCCGCTCCCACTTTCAATTTTGAACCGGGCACGTTATATCCGGGCACCACAAACAGTCCGTAGGCAGGATTATGCGGCCCGTGGGGACCCACTCTGCCTGAATAGTTCCCGCCGATGACGCCAGCATTGGCCAGATGCTGCCATAGATAGAATATCTCGGCGCGACCCGGACCGATATTCAGCTTACCATCACCGTTGCCATTGCAAGTCTGTGTCATTCCGGTCTTGTCGATCGTCAAACAAGTCGCGGGATTGGCATCCGCCGCTCCCCAGAAATCGGTGGCGTTGATCATATCTCCGGGCAGTGAATGGTATTTCAGGCGGAAAGTGTTCACCGCTGCGACATAGCTGGAAGTCTCTGTCATCACCGAGCGCAGCTCGGATGCGCGGATGATTCCACGCCCTACCATCACCGCGCCGACCAAAAGGCCAATGACGGTCAAGACGATGGCGAGCTCCACAAGGGTGAAACCCCTTATTTGAAGACGCGGTGAGGAAAATCGCTTGCGATCAATCGCGTCATGCATGTATTTGAACTCGGGTTGGAATTAATATCCTTCCCATTATCCCGAAGCGGGACACTTGTCAAATACATCGATTGCCATAAAACCTGTGGTTGCATCCGGCGTTATCACTCGAAAAAGTTTCTATAGATTAAAACACAACGCAGCTCTTTGTCGCTGAGGCGATAAACCGCATCCACATCCGTTCCTGTCGTACCATTCGCTGCGCCGGGCGTCTTTTCAGTACAGAAAGGCGAATCGGCGTTCGTCCCGGGGCGGGTGACGATTTGCCCCTGCGCTGGCAGACCATCATCAAGCTTTAGGTCAATCTTATACAATTCTTGGGGGGCAAGCAGCGCGCCGCGTGGAAGATTGTCCGAATTGGTGGACATGCCTAGCATCAGAACCGTGCCATACTCACCGTAAAACCAGCCCGCATCGGAGTTGTTAGTTCCACGATTACGGAAATTGTAGGCCGCACCAACCTTGAGTTTTGAACCTGGCACATTAAACCCAGGGACGGAATAAAGAGAGAAAGCAGCGTTATAAGGCCCCGGAGGGCCGACACGGCCAGCGAAGTTCCCGCCTATGACACCCGCATTGGCCAAGTGTTGCCACAAGTAGAAGATTTCACCGTGGTTAACGCCGATATTCAGTATACCATCGCCGTTGCCGTTGCAGGTGGCGATCATCCCGGTCTTGTCCGTACCTCGGCAAGTAGCGGCATTGTTATCCGCCGCCCCCCAGAAATCCGTGGCGTTATTCATATCACCCGGAAGAGCATGGTATTTGAGGCGGAAGGTGTTCACCGCCGTGACATAACTCGCAGTCTCCGTCATCACCGAGCGCAGCTCTGATGCGCGGATGATGCCGCGCCCCACCATCACCGCACCGACCAGAAGGCCGATAATCGTCAGAACGATAGCAAGCTCGACAAGCGTGAAGGCCTGCAGTGATTTTTTTTGTTTTTGCATGGGCATTCACCTTTGATGTGAATGATTTTTTTATTAATTCATCCTAATCAATGGGATGGGCTTTGTCAAATAGCTACCCATCCCACTAATGCATCCTCCGGCAATTCCATGACCATCGCTTCCGACGTCCAGACCAACACCGTGCGGATGCGATGCTGTGGATAAGATGCCGCCAGTGCCGCGCGATATAACGCCATCTGTCGAAGGTAGGACTTCGGCACTTGCGCGACGGTCTTCGGTCCTTCCCTTCCCGTTTTATAATCGATGATGATTATCTCCTCCTCTGTCACCAGCAGCCTATCCACCTGTCCGCTCAGGATATGGCGTTTACCGTCCTGCAACGTCACCAATCCCGTCAGCGGCACTTCCGCCAGCGAGCCTTCGCCGAAGGCCTTTTCCAGCAGCGGGTGGTGCAACACACGCAAGACCTCATCCGCCAGCCGCGCGGATTCCCCCTCGCCCAGCTCTTCTTTGTGGCGCGCGAGATAGGTTTCCATCCGCCCGCGCCGCTCTTCCGGCTGCACATCCGGCAGGAATTGCAGCAGGTGATGGACGAGATTGCCGCGCCGGAAGCGTTTCGTCTCCTGTTCGCGGGCGGGGGAGAACCCCTCTACCCTGCCGGAAGCCGCTGCGCTGGTCGACGCCGATACGTCATCCCCCTGCGACGGCACGAGGGGACGCGGCGGAAACGGCTCGGCCTCCGGCGGACGCAGGAAATGCTCCGGCAGAGGCGATGCCTCCCCTTTCGCATGCTGCCCTTTTCGTTTTTCATGGGGGGCGGTCTGCGGGTTGCGCAGGGCATACCCCTCCTCGCCGTCAAGTAGCATCACAGGCTCGCCCATCGGCTTCAGGGCGGAATCCATCCATGCATACCAGCTTTCCGGCGGCACATCCCTGTCCCGCTTGCCCAGCCATCCGGTGATATACAGGCGGTCGCTGGCGCGGGTCATCGCCACATAGAGCAACCGGCGGAACTCTTCTCCCTCTGCCCGCTTGCGTTCTTCGCGGAGTGTGCTCGCCAGTTCCGTATCCGCCTCGCTGCGCGGCGACCAGAGCACCACGGGCTTGCCATCCTGCTCGAACCAGTATGGCGCGTTGACCTTGCTGCCCCCGCCCGATGCCGTGCCCGTGGTATCGGCCAAGTAAACGATGGGCGCTTGCAATCCCTTCGCGCCGTGGACGGTCATGATGCGCACCGCATCGCGCCCCTGCTCCATATCGCGTTTCACCTCGACCCTACCCGTGCGCATCCACTGCAGGAAGCCCTGCAACGAGGGCGGGTGAAGTTGCTCATATTGCAACGCCAGCGACAAGAACTCATCCAGCGGGTCGAAGCATTCCTCGCCCAACCGACCAGCGAATCGGACCCGCGCGCCTTCCTGCTCCAGCACTTGGGCGAAAAGCTCATAGGGGCGCAGGTAATCCACCGCGTCCAATAACCGCGATAGCATCGCCGACACTTCGGGGGCATGTTCCTGCACCCTGCTCCACAGCGTCGCCTTCCCGCGACCGTAGGATAAATTGAACAGCGTCTCCTCATCCACATTGCACAACGGACTTTTCAAAATGCATGCGAGGCTGAGGTCATCTTCCGGCAGCAGAAGGAACTCGGCGAGCGCGAGCAGATCCATCACGGCGATATGTTCCACCAGTTCCAACCTGTCAGCCCCCGCCACAGGGATGTCCAGCTTCTTCAGCGCGCGCACCATGGCAGGCACGAAATCGGCACGTTTACGCACCAGAATCAGGATGTCCCCCGCGCTCACCGGCCTGTCCTGCGATTCAAGCTTTTCGCCCGAATCCAGCCACGCGCGAATCTGGCTTGCTATACGACCAGCCACTTCCACCTTGGGTTTCTTTTGTTTTTCCGATTCTTTATCGAATCTCACCGCAGGCCACACCTCCACACGCCCCGCCTGCCCCGCGCGATGCCAGCCATGCTCCACCGCCTCATCGGCACTATAGGTCACCCCTTCGCGCACATGCGGCTGGTTGAACACCGCATCCACCGCGCGCAAAACCGCCTCCGTCGAGCGGTAAGACAGCCCCAGCGGCACAGAAGCGAAGTCCAGACCCGCCTCCTTGGCGTTTGCCGCGAACATCCGTCGTTTCTCGCCGAAGGCCTTGGGGGCAGCCCCTTGGAAGCCGTAGATGGATTGCTTCTCATCCCCCACCACGAAGAGCGTGCGCGGCACGGGCACACCCTCATGCACCCCCATGCCCGAATAGAACTCGCCCACCAGCGTCTCCACCAGCTCCCATTGTGCGGGGCCAGTATCCTGCGCTTCGTCGATGAGCAGGTGATCAAGACCACCGTCAAGCTTATACAGCACCCATGGCGCGATGCCCGGTCGGCGGAACAACTCCGCCACTTTCAGGATTAGATCATCATAATCCAGCAGGTTATGATTTTGCTTCAAGCCCCTGTAATTCTCCAACAACACCTGCACTGCCGTGATGCTCGCCCAAGTCACATCGCGCAGATGCACCGCCCGCAGCCTTTCCGCCACCACAAGCACCCGCGCCTGCAATTCCCGCATCAACCCTTCGAATGCAGGAGCCTCATCGCGCACCGCCTTCACCACCACATCCTTCAGCGGTTCGCCTTTCTGCGTCAGGAACAATCCGCAGAAGTCATCCCACAGATGCACCCGCTGTTCAGGGGACGATTCGCACCAGCGGATGAGCTTTTGCACCTTCTCTCGCGCCGCATCGCTTTTGGCTGCGCGTTCAAGAACGCTAATACCATTCCTTAAAGCAGAATCATAGGATGAGATAGCAGCTATAAAACTTTGTAGAATCGCATTTTCTGTTTCTTCTTGGGAAACAAAAAGCACATCCAGCAATCGGCTTTTTATGCGCAATTCACCAGAGCCGTTCTTGTCCTCGAAGGCCGCCTCGAACCGCTCCCTTTGGCCTACCAACACAGCAAACAATTCCTGCATCCGCGACTCGGCCATCACCTCTGAAAGCACCCCCACC
>VGDC01000056.1 GCA_016869895.1 Alphaproteobacteria bacterium | reverse complement strand
CGGCGACCATCCCGCAGTCGGGCGGTTCCGAAGGCGGTGCTTTGGTGGATGCAGCATCCGTAGCCGCGCAAGCGACCGTCAAGCCCAAAGGCCCGCTCATCCATCGCTACACCGACCCCGGTTTGGAGACGGAAGAATACAAACGCGCGAAAGCACAGGTCATCGAAGTGTTGCTCGAACGCGCCGATTTGGCCGCGCTTGAAGCCCTTCCCGCCAAGGTGCGTAAAGAACGCGTCTCCGCTGCCGCCCGCTCCATCACCTCTGAAGTGAACATCCCGCTCAACTCCGCCCAGCAGGAGCTGCTCCAGCAGCAGGTGATCGACGAAGTCCTCGGTTTTGGTCCACTTGAGCCGATTCTTGCCGATAAGGACGTCTCCGACATCCTCATCAACGGCCCCCATCAGATCTATCTTGAGAAAGAGGGCAAGCTCGCGCCTTCCGATGTGGTCTTCTCCAGCGAGAAGCACCTGCTCAACGTCGTGCAGAAGATCGTGTCGCTCACGGGTCGTCGCGTCGATGAGACCAGCCCCATGGTGGATGCGCGCATGCCGGACGGTTCGCGCTTCAACGCCATCATCCCGCCCCTCGCGCTGGATGGCAGCTTGGTCTCCATCCGTAAGTTCAAGCCCTCCAAAATGCCGCTCAAGCAGTACGTGGACTACGGCTCGATGAGTCCTGAGATGTGCCAGTTTCTGGAAATCGCCGGCAATATCCGCGTGAACATCATCATCTCCGGCGGTACGGGTTCCGGTAAGACCACCATGCTCAACGCCCTCTCCGGCCATATCGACGAGGGCGAACGCGTCATCACCATCGAGGACGCGGCGGAATTGCAGCTGCACCAGCCGCACGTGCTGCGCCTGGAGACCCGTCCTTCCAACTCCGAAGGCACCGGTGAAATCACCCAGCGTCAGCTGGTGAAGAACGCGCTGCGTATGCGCCCTGACCGCATCATCCTCGGCGAGATCCGCGGCGATGAGGTACTCGACGTTCTGGCCGCCATGAACACCGGCCACGAAGGCTCGATGGCGACCATCCACGCCAACAATCCGCGTGACTGTCTCTCCCGTATCGAGAATCTTGTCGGCCTCGCAGGTGTCACCATCCCCCTTTCCGCCATGCGCAAGCAGATCGAGAGCGCATTGCACCTCATCGTGCAGGTCTCCCGTATGCGCGACGGTGGCCGCCGCGTGACCCATATCGAAGAAGTCGTCGGAATGGAAGGCGAAACCATCACCACCCAGACGCTGTTCGGCTTCAAAGCCGGCCCCATGAACGATCAGGGACGCATCACCGGCAACTATTATTGCACTGGTTTCCGCCCCCGTTTCATGGAACAGGCGGCTTATTTCAACCGCGAGAAGGAACTTCTCGCCTGTATCCAGCAGCGCGGATAAGGAAGTCTTATGAATTCGGCCTTGATCGCAATCCTCTTCGGTGTCGGCGTCTTCGCGGCGATTCTCTTCATCGCGCGCCAGTTCTCCGGCGAAAAAGCCTCCGCCGAGCACAAACAGCGCGTCTTGGGTCGTATCTATGAGGATCAGGCTGCCTATACGCAGCAGCAGGCGCAGGACAGCGTGGACATCCTGAAGGCGGACACCTCCCCCGCCGCAAAATTCCTCACCGGCTTGCCCTTCGGCGAGAAGGCTTTCGAACTCATCCGCAAGGCAGGCTATGAGAACAGCGTGCCGCAAGTGCTCATCGCAGGATTCGTCATCTTCCTCTTCGGGTTGATTTTCTTAGGGAAAATGTTCAATCCGCTTCTGGCCTTCCTCTTCGCCGCTGCATTGGCAATTCTTCTTCCCAGAATGTTCCTGAAGCGCAAAATCAATAAGCGCAACGAAGCCTTCATCAACCAGTTCCCCGATGCGGTGGACATGATTGTGCGCAGCGTGAAATCCGGCCATCCGCTCAACACCGCGCTGAAGATGATCGCCGAGAACATGGAACCGCCCATAAAGACGGAATTCCGCCAGCTGGTCGATGAGATCGCTTTCGGTCGTTCCACCGTCGAAGCACTTGTGCGCATGTCCAAACGCGTGGACGAGCCGGATCTGCAATTCTTCGTGGTCATCCTCTCCGTTCAACAGGAGACAGGTGGTAACCTCGCGGAAGTCCTCAGCAACCTTTCCGGCATCATCCGCAAACGCAAACAGCTGCGTCTGCGCATCAAAGCGATGACCTCCGAAGGCCGCGCCACCGCGATGATTCTGGGTTCGCTGCCGCTCTTCGTCTTCGGCGCCATCCACATGACTTCGCCGGAATACCTATTGCCTCTCTTCGAAACGGATACCGGCCACACCATCATGATGACCTCTGCGGGTCTTGTGGCTCTTGCGGTATTCATCGTGAAAAACATGCTGCAAATCGATATTTAAGGAATAAACGATGTCCAGCCTTATCATTGCAGCCATCATCACCATGGTCGTCTTCATCGGCCTGGTCTTCGTCATCACCCGCGTTGGCGGCAACGGCAATGTGCGCTCGCGTCTCGACACTTTGGCTACTACGCAAGGCACCTATACCGGCAGTGAATACGGCAACCCGGAGACTTCTTTCCTTGACAGCGACGAAGAGAAAAGCGGCCTTGCGGCGATGGGAGAGAGCCTGCTCAGCCTGGTGGGCATCAATGCCCGCGAGCGCGAGAAAGAGCTGCAACTGCCCTTCATCCGTGCAGGCATCTACTCCCCTAACGCTGTGGGCTATTACTACATATTCCGCGTCATCGCCCTGCCCATCAGCCTTTTGTTGGCCTATGTGCTCTTCACCTCCCCTGCGGAAGGTGCTATGCAGAAGCTGCAGATTCTCTTCGCCTTCATTCTACCGATTCTTGCATGGTACGGCCCGAATATCTATCTGACCAACGCCAAACAAAAGCGCCAGAAAGTCCTCACCCGTTCTTTCCCGGACACTCTTGACCTGATTCTCGTCTGCGTCGAATCCGGTCTGGCGCTGGATGCCGCCCTTGCGCGCGTTTGCCGTGAACTGGGTCGCGCCCATCCTGAAATCACCAAGGAGCTCAACAAGACCCGTATGGAGCTGACCCTACTCAGCGACCGCGCCGTGGCGTTGCAGAACTTGAGCGAGCGCACCGACCTTGTCGCCTTCCGCGCCCTTGTCGCCGCGCTGCTGCAGACCGAGCGTTTCGGCACCAGCCTGACGGAGACCCTCCGCGTGCTTTCCGACGATTACCGCCACCAGCGTCTCATGGCCGCCGAAAACAAGGCCGGCCGTCTGCCTGCCATGATGACCATTCCGATGATCCTGCTGATGATGCCCGCCTTCATCCTTATCATCATGGGTCCGGCCATCATCCAGTTCAGCGACGTCTGGGACAATAGCGAAATGAGCCAGTGATAATTTCACTGTCTCACTGGTAATCTTTGCTCTCCTTCCCTATATATCCCTTATCGTGAAACCATCACCATCGGGATATTATGACGCATCTGCCCCCTGCGGGATTCGACCTCATCTCTGAATTCTCGCCCGCCGGTGACCAGCCGACGGCGATAGCCCAGCTCGTCGCGGGGTTGGAGGAGGACAAGAAGAATCAGGTGCTACTGGGGGTCACGGGTTCGGGCAAGACCTTCACCATGGCGCATGTCATCAACACGCTCCAGCGACCCGCCATCATCATGGCGCATAACAAGACTCTCGCCGCCCAGCTCTATAACGAGATGAAGGAGTTCTTCCCCAATAACGCGGTGGAATACTTCGTGTCTTACTATGATTACTACCAGCCCGAAGCCTATATCGCCAAGACGGACACCTTCATCGAGAAGGACTCCTCCATCAACGAGCAGATAGACCGCATGCGCCACTCCGCCACGCGCTCGCTGCTCGAACGGCGCGATGTGATTGTGGTGTCCTCCGTCTCCTGCATCTACGGTATCGGCTCGGTGGAGACCTATTCCGCGATGATTCAGGAGTTGACCATCGGCGCGCGGATAGACCAGGCCGCCCTCATCCGCAAGCTCATCGAGCTGCATTACACCCGTAACGACGTCGATTTCCACCGCGGCACCTTCCGCGTGCGCGGCGATTCGGTGGACATCTTCCCCGCCCATTTGGACGACCGCGCATGGCGCATCTCCCTATTCGGCGACGAGATAGAATCGATTTCCGAGTTCGACCCGCTGACCGGCGAGCGCATGGCCACCTTGCAGACCGCGACGCTCTATGCCAAAAGCCATTACGTGACCCCGCAGCCCACCATGCAGCAGGCCATCAAAGGCATCAAAGCCGAGCTGAAGGACAGGCTGGACTGGTATCACGCCAATGGCAAGCTGCTGGAAGCGCAACGCATCGAGCAGCGCACCTTCTTCGATTTGGAGATGCTACAGGAAACAGGCACCTGCAAAGGCGTCGAGAACTATTCCCGCTGGCTGACGGGTCGCCCCCCCGGCTCCCCCCCGCCGACACTGTTCGAATACCTGCCGGAGGATGCCCTGCTCTTCATCGACGAAAGCCACGTCACCGTGCCGCAGATACGCGGCATGTTCAACGGCGACTTTGCCCGCAAGAGCGTGTTGTCCGAGCACGGCTTCCGCCTGCCCTCCTGCATCGACAACCGCCCGCTCAAGTTCGAGGAATGGGACGCCATGCGCCCCAACACCGTCTTCGTTTCGGCCACCCCCGCGCCTTGGGAGCTTGACCGCGCAGGCGGCGTCTTCGCCCAGCAGGTCATCCGCCCCACTGGACTCATCGACCCTGAATGCATCATCCGCCCCGTCGCCAATCAAGTGGACGACCTCCTCGCCGAATGCCGCGAGATGGCCGCCAAGAAACAGCGCGTCCTCGTCACCACGCTCACCAAACGCATGGCCGAGGAATTGACGGATTATATGCGCGACATCGGCCTCAAGGTGGAATACCTCCATTCCGACGTAGAAACCTTGGATCGTATCGAAATCATCCGCAACCTGCGCCTCGGCACCTTCGACATCCTCATCGGCATCAACCTGCTGCGTGAGGGTCTGGACATCCCCGAATGCGGTCTGGTGGCCATTCTCGATGCCGATAAGGAAGGGTTCCTGCGTTCGCAGACCTCTCTCATCCAGACCATCGGCCGCGCCGCGCGTAACGTCGATGGCCGCGTCATCCTCTATGCGGATGTGATGACCGAATCCCTCAAAGCCGCGCTGGAAGAGACAAACCGCCGCCGCACCATCCAGAAGGCCTATAACGAGGAACACGGCATCACCCCTCAATCCGTGCGCAAGAACATCGCCGAGGCCTTGGAAAGCGTTTACGAGAAAGACCATTTCACGGTGGATACCGGCAAATCACACGGCATCCCCGAATTCAACGGCACGAACCTCGATGCCCATATCGAACTGCTGCGTGGGCGCATGCTCGCCGCCGCAGCAGACCTTGAGTTCGAGGAAGCCAGCCGCATCCGCGATGAAATCACCCGTTTGCAGAAAGCCGCCGACACACCTAAAGGCCGCGCACGGAAGGCCAAAGGGAAATAATCCTCTCCCGCATCGCAACACGGCACAAACCCTCGCATTTTCCCCTTGCCAAGTCTTGTGCCGTCCTCCACTATGCCACCCGAATTAAAACTTTATCAAACAGGCGATGCTTTTCGTATTCCACGAGGCAGCCAAGGCGAGACAAGCGGAGTGTACACCTAGTACATGAGCATTGGCGAGCCGATGGATAACGAAGTGGAACGCGAAAATGGAGCCTGAAAAGGGACAATTAGCATGAGCAACAAAACCCAGACCGTCGGTGAATTCCTCTTCGATTACCTCCACAAACAGGGCGTGAACCACGCCTTCGGCATCCCCGGCGATTTCGTGCTCGGCACCTGCCGTTGGTTGGAGAAATCCCCCATCGAGTTCATCAACATGACCCATGAGCCTTCCGTGGGCTTCGCGGCGGATGCCTATTCCCGCGTCACGGGCGGTCTTGGTGTCGCCGTCGTCACCTATTGCGTAGGTGGCCTGAACATGGTCAACAGCATCGCGGGTGCTTACGCCGAGAAAAGCCCTGTCGTGGTCATCTCCGGTGGCCCATCGCCCAGCGATCGCCGCAACGACTCCCTCATCCACCACAAAGTGCGCACCTTCGACACCCAGCGTCGCATCTATGACGAAGTCACCTGCGCGTCCACCGTGTTGCTTGACCCTGAAACCGCTGCTGACGAAATCATCCGCGTCGTAGCCGCGGCGAAGGCCAATTCCCGTCCGGTTTACATCGAAGTGCCCTTCGATGTGACCGATATGCCCATCAAAGCACCGTCCCTGCACGCGTCCAAAGTCGCCGCTCCGGTGAGCGATAAGGATTCGCTGGCTGCATTCGTGGCGCAGGCCGCTGCCTTCATCAATCAGGCGAAACAGCCCGTCATCGTGGCGGATGTTGAGCTTCACCGCTTGGGTCTCACCGACCTTGCCGTGGAATTCGCCAAGAAGTTCAACTTCCCCATCGCTTCGACCCTGCTTTCCAAGAGCGTCATCAGCGATAAGAACCCCCTCTTCATCGGCACGTACAGCGGCACGCTGTCCCTGCCCGTGGTGAAGGATTATGTCGAATCCAGCGACTGCCTCATCATGCTCGGCGCGTTCATTTCCGACGTTCTCTATGGTTTCACCAAGGCGAACATCCAGCGCAACAATACCATCCTCTGCACCTCCGAGAAGGCCAGCATCGGCCATCAGCACTATGAAGGCATCGTGCTCAAGGAGTTCATCGAGGCTCTGCTGGCTGCGCCCATCACTCCCCGCGCAGGCTTCGACCACCCGAACCCCTATGCGCCTTACCCCGCGCTCACCGACGCTCAGCGCGCCGAGCAGGTCGATTCCGACAGCTTCTTCGAGATCATCGAACAGGGTATGCCCGACAACACCATCATCACCAGCGACACCGGTGATGCGCTCCTCGGTGCCATCGGCCTGCGCACCACCAAGCGTAACACCTTCATCGCCGGCGCGTATTACCTCTCCATGGGCTTCGGCATCCCCGCCGCCATCGGTGCCTGCGCCGCCAACCTCGGTGGCCGCGTGATGGCGATGGTCGGTGACGGTGCCTTCCAGATGACCGGCTTGGAGCTCTCCACCGCCGCGAAATTCGGCTATAACCCCATCATCCTGCTCCTCAACAACGATGGCTACGGCACCCAGCGCGGCATCATCGATGGCGATTTCAACAAGCTCCAGCAGTGGAAATACACCAAGACCACCGACCTCATCGGCTATGGCAAAGGCGTCACCGTCCAGACCAAAGGTGAATTGGAATCCGCGCTGAAAGCCGCTGTCGCCGATACGGACAACCTGCACTTCATCGAAGTCATGATTCCGAAGGGCGATTGCTCGCGCTCGTTGAAACGCGTGGGCGAAGGCCTCGCCGAACAGCGTGATGCCACCAAACGCCAGAAAACACCCGCTTAACAACCCTATAGAACGAGGTCTCCCATGCGCTTTGTCCTTATCATCCTGTCGCTCTTCACCGTTGCCGCCTGCAACACCATTTCCGGTATTGGGCAGGACATCGAAGCAGGAGGTGGTGCGATTGCGGGAACTGCCGAAAATACAAAGCGAAAAATGTAAAAAACCTTTCTTTTTCGATAGAAAAACCCCTGTTTTCCATATGAAAACGGGGGTTTTTTAATGCATTATTCATTCTTTCTGGTCTAAAATGGGACGACTCTCACAGCTAAAGGCCTCGCCCTGCATGGATAAGAACTTCTTCGAGAACCCCTTCGCCGGAAATTCCCAACTCTATAATATCCACGAAGCCCAGCATGCCAGCATGGCGCCGTTCCACACGATGGCGACGGCGTATAAGGTGTTCTTCCGCAGCCCGTATAACATCCTGTCCTATACCCGTTTCGGCAAGTCGATGGCGGCGGCGAGCGAGCTGATGGAACGCGCGACGCGCAACTATCTGAAACCGGAATTCGGCATCGACCGCACCTCCATCGACGGCAAGCGCGTCGATGTGGTCGAGGAAGTGGTGGATGACAGCCGTCCTTTCGGGCGTCTGCTGCATTTCCGCAAGCCCAAGCAATTCGATAAACAGCCGAAAATCCTGCTGGTCGCGCCGATGTCCGGCCACCATGCGACCCTGCTGCGTGGCACGGTGCGCGGCCTTCTGCCCTTCGCGGATGTGTATATCACCGACTGGACGGACGCGCGCGAAGTGCCGCTCTATGCGGGCAAGTTCGATCTGGATGACTACATCACCTATGTCATCGACTTCCTGAAAATCCTGAAAGGCGAAGCGCATGTCATCGCCGTGTGCCAGCCTGCCGTGCCCGTGATGGCGGCGGCGAGCATCATGAACGCGCAGAAAGACCCTGCCGCGCCGCGCTCCATGACCCTGATGGGCGGCCCCATCGACACCCGCGAAGCGCCGACGGAAGTGAACCGCACGGCGACGGAACGCCCGTTCTCCTGGTTCGAGAACACGGTGGTCACCCGCGTACCCGCCAATTACCCCGGCTTCATGCGCAAGGTTTACCCCGGCTTCCTGCAGCTGACCGGCTTCATGACCATGAATCTGGAACGTCATGTGGGTGAGCATATCAAGCTGTTCCAGCACCTCGTGCAGGGGGATGATGACTCCGCCGAGGCGCATCGCGCGTTCTATAACGAATACCTGTCCGTGGCGGATCTGCCTGCGGAATTCTATCTCCAGACCATCGACGTGGTCTTCCAGCGTCATCTGCTGCCGAAGGGCGAGATGACCTATCTGGGCCAGAAGGTCGATCCATCGAAAATCACCAAAACGGCGCTGCTGACCATCGAAGGCGAGCTGGATGATATTTCGGGTGTGGGTCAGACCAAAGCGGCGCAGAAGCTGTGCTCCGGCCTGCCGAAGGAAAAGAAACGCCACCACGAGCAGAAGGCGGTGGGTCACTACGGTATCTTCAACGGCCGTAAATTCCGCGAGCATATCATCCCCGTGATTCAGGAATTCATCACGCAGAATGATAAGTAGGTGTTGTTTTGCCCCTTGATTTTCTCCTGAAAATCACATGGGCGGCGCTCCGCTGGCTGATGGCTCGCTCGGACTGCTGTCCTCGCCACCATACGTTGATGTATGCTGGCTTAGCATCGCTGTGCCGGATTAGCTGCACTGCTCTGGATTCCGGCCTTCGCCGGAATGACGGAAGCTGACACACTTAGCGGAAGCGTAGAAAATCGCTGTTTGCAGGCGATTACATCG
>VGDC01000055.1 GCA_016869895.1 Alphaproteobacteria bacterium | reverse complement strand
CCACTTTCACGCCACCGCTACGCTTCGCGGGTTCGGCGACTTTGACGATAGTCAGGCGCGGCGCGACATCCACGCCCAGTTCTTCCACGGGGGTCTTCGCCAGCGGCTTGGACTTCGCTTTCATGATGTTAGGCAGCGACGCATAGCGCGGCTCGTTCAGGCGCAGATCGCTGGTGATGACGGCGGGCAGCTTCAGGCCGACAGTCAACAATCCGCCGTCCACTTCGCGGGTGACGTTCACGTTGCCGTCGGAAAGCTCGACCTTCGATGCGAATGTGCCCTGCCCCCAGCCCAGCAGTGCGGCCAGCATCTGTCCGGTCTGGTTGGAATCGTCGTCGATAGCCTGTTTACCCATGATGATGACGCCGGGTTGTTCCTGCGTCGCCACGGCTTTCAGCACTTTCGCCACGCCCAAGGGCTGCACTTCGTCGGGCGCAAGGATGTGGATAGCGCGGTCTGCGCCGATGGCCAAGGCTTTGCGCAGCGTCTCCTGCACTTTGTCGGAACCGACGCTGACCACGACCACCTCGGTCGCCTTGCCGGATTCCTTCAGGCGCACGGCTTCTTCCACGGCGATTTCATCGAAGGGGTTGATGCTGAATTTGGCGTTGGCGAGGTCGACCGCCGAGCCGTCGGCTTTCGCGCGTGCCTTGACGTTATAATCGATGGCGTGTTTCACCGGGACGAGGATTTTCATGTATGCTCCCGCAAAAAGTGATTGGTTGCCATTGTTTTAATGGCTTAGGCCGCCGCTGTCATCCTTTTTCAACGGGTCGCGCCGGGCTTCCACAATACATCCGCTTTGCCATCGTCATTTTCATAACGAGCTAGCACGAAAAGCAGGTCGGATAGGCGGTTGAGGTATTGCAAGGCTTGGGGGTTCAGCTCCTCCATATCCTTCAGTGCGAAGGCCGTGCGTTCGGCGCGGCGCACGGTGGTTCGCGCCAGATGCAGATGCGCGCTGGCGGGTGAACCCGCTGGCAGCACGAAGGATTCCAGCGGCGAAAGCGCGGCGTTCACCGCGTCGATTTCTTCTTCCAACCGCGTCACCTGCTGGGGTTGGATGCGCAGCGCATATTCCGCTTCTTTCTCCGGTGTCGCCAAATCCGCACCCAAATCAAACAAATCATGCTGGATGCGCGTCAGGATGGCTTTCGTATCGGTGGATGCATGAAGCTGTGCCACGCCGATGGCGGCATTCGCTTCGTCCACCGCGCCGATGGCTTCCATCCGCGCATGATGCTTGGACACCCTTGCGCCGCCGACCAGCGAGGTCATGCCCTCGTCACCGCCACGGGTGTAGATTTTGGTGAGTTTAACCATTGCTCTTCGTGGCTGCCATGAGAAGCAACACCAGCAATGCCAAAGCTTGCAGCGCCACGCGCGCGACCATCAGCTTATTGCCGTATTTCTCGTTGAATGCCCCGCCCTTGATCATCGAGAACAGCCCCAGCAGCACCACGCCGAGCACCGAGAACATCAGAAGAAGGAGAAGTATGAACATAGCGACCTGCCATCAGCGGAACGAAGAGGAGTTTTCCTTCCGCCCTTTATGCGCTTTTTTACGCAGGGATGCAAGCCGTTCGCATTTTCTACATAAAAAACGGGCTGTACCAAAAGATACAGCCCGTGAAGTCATGGAGTAAGCAGTAAACAAAGAATCAACGAACAATCACACTTAGCAAAGTCGAATCACACACTTAGAATGTCGCCGGAGCGGATGCACCCACGGACACGCCCTGATACCCGCCGCGACCCGTGCCGTCGTATTCCGGCAGGTTCGAGGCATCAGCCTGACGCTGGTTGGTGCAGCCTTTCACCTCATACAGACGGCTCAGGTAGTCGATACGCGCCGTGGTGGTCTCGATGGCATCACCCGCGCTGAAATAGGTGGAGGGGTAGGACAGCGGCATCAACACGTTCTTGACGCTCAGGCCGCGGTTCTTCTCCGCTTTGTCCTGCAAGAACTTCGCTTCGGTGATCTCCAGCTGAAGTTCAGTGCAATCCAGATGTTTATCGTATTGGCTCAATTCGACCACGGAGCTGGATTTAGTGCCGCTACACGCCGCAAGCGCCATCAGGGAAACCGCACAAACAATTGTTTTAACTACTTTTTCCATACTCATAACTCCGAATCAATGTGGTGTCTTGATAGGGTTATTAGTAAAGGATAAAGGTTAACAAACAGTATAGTGGTTACTAAAAATTGGTAAAAATTGGCAAAAACTTATCCACATTGCGTTAATTTATTAACGAAAATAGATGAAAAAATGTCAATTTTAGTGGTGATGGGTGCCGTCGAGAATGTAGTGGCGGCTGCAATATCCGCAGGTGATGGAGCCGACGGCGCGGTCGATGTGCAGAAAGACGCGGGGGTGGCCGAGGGGACCGTTGCCGCCATCGCAAGCGACTTCGACGGAAGTGACGTGGATGTCTTCGATGCCGCCGCGCGCGGTGGGCTGGGAGGAAGCCTTCTTGACGGAGGATTTGGACGCCATGTGCATGCTCTTATGTAGATAAAAGAAATAATAGCTACGGAATTACGCGATTAGGCGGGATTTGTCAATCAATCGACAAAGCGGATGATGCGCGGGTCGTTGTGGTCTTTGGCGGAGACCGGTTCTGCGGCGAGGGCTTTGGCGGGGGTCGCCGCGCGGCCTTCGGGGCGGATATTCATGACGATGGCGGATTCCTCGGCGACGTTGACGACGGGCGCGGTCTTAATCTTACCCGCTGCGCTGGCGGGGCGGATGAGGCTCAGGTCTATCTGCCCCTTGCTGTTCTGCGCGGTGGCGCCCGGCTTCACGATGCGGAGGCTGGGGGTGGTGACGGTAGGCGCAGGTGTGGCCTTGGCAAGGGTGATCTGCTCGCCGCTGGATTCATCGCGGATATAGCTTTTATAGGCTTTGCCTGCGCGCTGCTTGGGTTTATCGACCGTGCCTTTGTCGTTAAGGGGTTGGCCGTTGATGGTCGCGGAGGCGAACTGGCGGCTACGGTCGCGATTGACGCTATTGGCGATGCCATACCATTTGGCATAGACGGAAGCGATGTAACGCTGGCCGAATTCAGGCGTACGGGAATGATAATGCCCCACGGCAGTCTTCCAAGAATTGGTCTCGTCATAATGGCTGCGGAGGTAGCGCGCAGCATAATCGACGTTGAATGCAGGCTCGAAGGCCTGATTCAGGTTGGCGAAAGCCTTGGGGTGGTGGCGGAGGTTCACCTGCATGCAGCCGACGTCGATGCTCTTCATCCCGCCCGCTTGCAGCTCTTTCACCTTGGCGACGGCATCGGCCTTGGTGCGGAAGAGATAGGGCGTGCCTTCGGCGTTGATCGTCCACGGCCAAGGCACTTGAATGCCAAGGCCTTTGTGCCTGCGACCCGACTCCTGCACGGAGATGGCACTGAGAAGGCGATGGGGAATGCCGTATTTCCGCTCGGAACGGAAGGCCTGACGGGTGCAGAGATAGCCATCCTGCTCCAGCGCGGCATCGGAATCATAAGCCATGGCAGGGCGCACAGGCAAAACCGGCGCGGCAACGCAGATGGCGAAGGCCACCACACCCGCGCAGAACTTGCGCGCATTTGCCGAAAACCGTGATTGCATCTTACCCCCTAAAAGGCGTTCCATCAGAAGGGCGCATAGGCCTAAAGGAATGCTGGAAGCCGCATAGCGGCGAAAATAAGGCTTTTCTATTCATAGCACAGGGAAAGCCCCCGAGCCAGAAAACCTTTATACCCCCTTGATGCCCTTATGGCAAATAAAAGCGGATATTTTACATTTCTGCGAAATTTATCAATTACTTGAGGCAGACCAAGGCAGCACGAAAGATTCTTCCTCATGGATGCCGCTGAAAGCCTTGATGCCCAGTGCTTTGCGCAGATGCTGAGGTTTAAGCACCGCTTCCGGCGTGCCGGAGATGAGCACTTGGCCCTCGTGCAGCAGCACCAGATGGTCGCAGAAGCGTGCGGCCAAGGTGAGGTCGTGGAGGGAAAGCACGACACCCAAGCCGTCATCCTGCGATTTTTGCCGCAGAAGCTGCATGGTGGTGAGCTGATGGGCGGGGTCTAGCCCTGCTACGGGTTCATCCGCCAAGAGCCATTCCGGCGTTCCCGCCAAGGCACGGGCGAGGAAAACGCGGGCTTTTTCGCCACCGGAGAGGCTATTCACGCTGCGGTCGCGGAAGGATAACGTGTCCGTATCCCCCAATGCACGGTCGATGGCGCGGCGGTCGGCATCCGTCTGCTTCGCGCCGAACCCACGGAAGGGCAGACGCCCCAAATCCACCAGCGTCTCCACGGAAAGCGGCCATTGGCTGGCGGGGTGCTGCTCCAGATAGGCCACGCGGCGAGCAAAAGCGATGTCGGATTTCACGGTTGCGCCATCCAGCGTCACCTGTCCTTTAGCGGGGAAGAGCAAGCCTGCCAGCAGGCGAAGCACGGTTGTCTTGCCTGCACCGTTCGCGCCGATGAGCCCCGTCACTTGCCCGCGCGAGGCGGTGAAACCCGCGCCGTTCAAGACGGCACGTCCACCGAGGGTGACATGGGCATCTTTCACTATAAAGGTGCTCATAGCCCCTCCCGCTTGCGCTCATGGAAGAGCAGCCAGAGGAAGAAGGGTGCGCCGACCAGCGCGGTGACCACGCCAAGGCGCAGTTCCATGCCCGAAGTGGGGATGGCGCGCACGGCGATGTCGGCCAGTAGCACCAGCACCGCGCCGCCAAGCGCGGAAACGCTGAGCAAGCGGCTGGGCTGCGAACCGACCAGCGGGCGCAGGAGATGGGGCACGACCAGCCCCACGAAACCGATGCTTCCGGCGACGGAAGTGATAGCCCCCACGGACAGGGCGATTCCGGCGATGAGGCGACCCTGCACCGAGGGTAGCGAGATGCCGAGGCTGGATGCGGTCTGGTTGCCGAGGCTCAGGGCGTTCAGGGCGCGGCCACAAGAAAGCATCAGCCCCACGCCGAGCAGCAGGAAGGGCAGCACAAGGATGATTTCCGCACCGCTGCGGCCTTCCAGCGAACCCATCAACCAGAAGACGACTTCCATGGCGGCGAAGGGGTTGGGCGCGAGGTTCAACGCCAACGCGACACCCGCGCCGAAGAGGCTGGATATGGCGATGCCAGCGAGGATGAGGCTATAAGGTGAACTGCGCAAGCCCGCCAGCACACAGGCCAGTGCGACGGCCAGCAGCGCGCCTATCATGGCGAAAATGGGCAGCGAATGGGTGCTGGTGGCAGCAAAACCGCCATAAATGGCGATGACCGCGCCGAGCGCCGCACCGTTCGTCACCCCCAGCAAGCCGGGGTCTGCCAGCGGATTACGCAGGAAACCCTGCATCGCCGCACCCGCCATGCCCAGCACCGCGCCGCCCAGAATGGCGAGGATGACACGCGGCAGGCGAATATCCCAGACGATGACGCGCTCCAGCCCATCGCCCAAACCCCGCAACCCCTGCCACACCTGCGCCAAGGACAGCGGCACCTGCCCCACCGCCAGCGCGCCGAAGGCCGCCACCAGCAGGATAATCGCCAGCAGGGCATGGAGGGCAAAAGGATGGCGGGTGAAGAATGCAATCATATCACGGTTCTATCCGTTTCTGGGCGGCCTGTCCACCTGCGCCGATGGCTTGCACCAGCGGGGCGAGGGCAAGGTGCGGGCAGGTGAAATAGCTGCCGGGGATGTGCACCACTTCCGCGCCGATGGCGGCGAAGGCGGGATGGGAGGTCATCGCTTCGCCCGTGGTGGTGGTGCCATAATCATATTGCGGCACGATGAGTAAGTCAGGCTTCAGAGCCACCAGCGATTCCAGCGAGAGATAGCGCATGCCCTGCCCACCGCTTTCCGCGCCGATGTTCACCCCGCCCAAACGGCGGATGATTTCATCGAACAACGTGCCGCCCGCATCGCTGAACCCGCGCGCGTAATAGACCGCGACGCGCAGGGGGCGGGCGAATTTGGCGGCTTGGATGGCGGATTCCTGCGCAGCGATGAGGGCTTCCGCCTCGCTTTGCTTGCCCCAAATCGTCGAGAACTCCCGCAACTGCTGCTGGGCATCGGCGATGCTATTGGCTGAACCGAGGGCGGCGATGGGGATTTCCCGCGCTTTGAGCCAGGCTTGCAGCGGGGGATTCTGCCCCTGCCCCATTAAGACCAAATCAGGCTTATAAAGAACGATTTCCTCCGGCGTGCCGCGCAGCTGCGGCGTATCACCGATACGGTCGACATAAAGCGACAGGGCTTTATCCGCCGCCACGAAACTCACGCCCAAGGGCTTTTGCCCCGCAGACTGGAACGCCAGCGCGAATTGGTCGGTGCAGAGATTCAGGGACATCAAGCCCGCATGGGCGGGGGTGGAAAGGAGCAGCGCGGCGAGAAACGCGGCGGCTTTCATTGCTCTTCACTATCCATGGGGTTCATCAGCGGCCGCCAGTTGAGGTCATAGCCGGAAGGCAGGAAGGCATCACGGTTGGCGATCCACGCGACGACATCGTTCATCACCACTTCCGAACCCAAATCACGCATCAGCATGTGGAATCCGGCGGGGTAATAGACGAGTTTGTAGGGCGCGGTGAGCGTATCCGCCACTTCAAGGATGGGTTTGCGGGGGATGACCTGATCGTTCATGCCGTAAAGCAGCAGCAGCGGCGTCTTCACCTCTTTGGCGTTGTCATAGGCCTCGTCCATCAGCCCGACGATGCCATAGACCGCGTCGATGCGCGTGCGCTTGATGATGAGCGGGTCGCGCCCCATCTCGCGGAGTAAGGGGATGTTGTCGGTCGCCAGAATCTTAAGCCCTTTGCCCGTCAGCTCTACCCATGGCAAGGTGTGCGCGCCCGTCCAGAGTGCGCCGCGATAGAGAATCGGCATCGTCTCGCTGCCCCAGACGGCGGGGGCGGAAAGAATCGCGCCATCGACAGGCGGGAAATCCGGCTCGGCCAGCGCATTGATGACCACCGCGCCGCCCATGCTTTCGCCCAGCAGATAGAGCGGCACACCGGGATGCGCTGCGCGCACGGCCAGCACCATCTGCTTCAAATCTCCCACGAGGTTCTCGCGACCTGCCCAGATGCCGCGTTCTTTCGTCGCCCCGAACCCGCGCTGGTCATAGGCATAGAGCGCGATACCCTTCGCGGCGAGGTAATGACCGGGGTTGACGAAGGCGTTGGAATAATCGTTGAAGCCGTGCAGCGCGATGATGACGGCCTTCGGCGCCTCGCCCTCCGGTGACCAGCTGCGCAAGGGCAGGATGGCGGTGCTGCCCGTGTGCAGGGCTTCGCGGGTGATGGAGGGCGCTATCTGCGCCGGCTCGAACGGCTGGGAGCGGGGTGCGCAGGCGGTGACCGGCAGGATGCAGGTCAAAAGCAGCACGCTAAGCAATATCCGCAGCATCCGACCACCTGAATGATTGGTTTTTGATGGGCTAAAGGTGGATATTGCATATAGGGATTGGCGCGGAAAATCAACGTCAAAAGCCTGTCTCAGCCACACCTTGCCGCATGGTGGATTAACTATTTGGTAAGGAAATGCGGCTAAAATCAAGGGATAGGCGTATCATGTAGAACGCCGGAAGTGAGAGGTTTCCATGCAAGAATTCAACCACGACGAATTCCAGAAGATGCTAGCGGATTATCGCCTGACCACCGCCGAAATCCTTTACCACATGCCCGACCATCCCAGCCTGCTGCAGACCTATGTGTGGCAGGAGTTCGACCTTGCCCCGAAATTCCCGCAGTTGAAGAAATTCCTGCAATTCTGGGAAACCAAGCTGGACGGCAAGCTGCATTCGGTGAAGGTGGCGAGCACGGAGCTTATCAAACCCAATGGCTTCCGCAACTGCGCTTCGGAATTGCGGATTCATTAAGCCGCATCAAGCCATCTATACTTTTTACAACCTTCACTATAATGTGAGGGCATGAGCAACCGTTATGTGACCTTCGACGACCGCGCCGTGCTGGAGATTTCCGGCAGCGATGCACGCACCTTCCTGCAAGGCTTAATCACGCAGGACGTGAACCTCATCACCGGCATCTACAGCGGTTATTCGGCGCTGCTGACCGCGCAGGGGAAATTCATCGCCGATTTCTTCCTCATCCACCGCGACGAGCACACCATCTGGCTGGAATGCGCCAAGGAATACGCGCCCAAGCTGCTGCGCCTGCTGGCATTGTATCGCCTGCGCGCGGATGTGAAGCTGCATGACCTGACGGATAAGATGCATGTGCACGCCGTGCTGGGAAACATAGCCCAGCTCGCGCTCTATGAAACCCCCGGTCGCACCGAACATTTCCATCAGGACAATATCGTGGCTTTCGTCGATCCCCGCACGGAGAAGCTCGGCGCGCGGGTCATCGCACCCGTGGGCGAAGGGGAGACATGGCTCATCCAGCGTGGCTTCGTGCATGCCCCACTGGTGGATTATGACCTCCACCGCATTGGGCTGGGCATTCCCGCCGAAGGTGACAACCTCGCAGATAAGACGCTTATATTGGAGAACGGCTTCGAGGAACTGCATGGCGTGAGCTTCACCAAAGGCTGCTATGTGGGGCAGGAAGTGACCGCGCGCACCAAGCACCGCGCCAATCTGCACAAGCTGTTGTTCATCGTGGAAAGTGACGCGGATTTGCCCGAAAACGGCACCCCCATTCTGCTCGGTGAGCGCGAAGTGGGGCAGATGCGCTCTTCACGCGGTAACCTTGGCCTCGCTGTGCTGCGGGTGGATACGGCGGATAAAGATGGCTTGAAAGCGGGGGACGCGACCATCACCGCCAAAACGCCGGAATGGCGGGGTTAGGCCTTACTCCACATATTCCTCGGCGGCGAGTTCGGCGCGTAGACGCTTCTGCAAGCGCGACCAGAAACCCACCTTTTCAGGCTCTTCCGCCGATGCGACCTGCATTTCAACAGCAGAAGCTTTCTTCTCTTCTTTCTTGGTCTTCTCCACCTCTTCACCACCCTTGCGCGGAACGGTGAATTCCGCGTCCACCGCCTTACCGCCCTGCACCAGCGTCAGGCGTAGCGGCGTGCCATAAAGGCTTTTGGCGGGGGGCGAAATCTCATACGGCACTTGGAAGACCGCAGTTTTCTCGCCATCCTGCCAGACCAGCTTCGCATCGGGGAAGCGGAAACCCGCAGGCCCTTCGATGAAGACATCCGCCTTCGTGCCCTT
>VGDC01000054.1 GCA_016869895.1 Alphaproteobacteria bacterium | reverse complement strand
CCACATTGGAACGATTTATATCATTCGCTGACTTAACTGGATTCCGGCCTTCGCCGGAATGACGAAAGTGTGAAAACTATGTCTTCTCAGCTTCAGCCCGTTCGCGGCACACATGATTTGCTGCCCGAAGAATACCGCCGCCATCAAGCCGTGGTCGGCAGCGCGCGCGACATCGTCGGACGCTACGGGTTCGAGGAAATCGCTCCCCCTATCTTCGAATTCACCAACGTCTTCCTGCGCACGCTGGGCGACACATCCGATGTGGTCAGCAAAGAGACCTACACATTCGAAGACCGTGGTGGCGAGAGCATCACGCTTCGCCCCGAATTCACCGCGCAGATTGCCCGTGCCTTCATCACCCACGGGTTGAAAGACCAGACCCCGCTTAAATACTTCTATTACGGCCCCGCCTTCCGTTATGAACGCCCCCAGAAAGGCCGTCAGCGTCAGTTCCATCAGATCGGCGCGGAACTCCTCGGCGCGCCGGAGCCACAGGCGGATGTAGAACTCATCACCATGGCCGCACAGGTGCTGGCTAGCCTCGGCCTTGCGGATAAAGTGAAATTGGAGCTGAATACCCTCGGCGATGCCGAAAGCCGCACGGCTTACCGCACCGCGCTGGTCGATTATTTCCAGTCCTTCCGCGACCAGCTTTCCGAAGATAGCCGCAAGCGTCTGGAGGCGAATCCGCTGCGTATTCTCGATTCCAAGGACGAGGGCGACCGCAAGCTCATCGCCGATGCACCGGTCAATGGCGATTATTTCTCCGCCCATGCTGCCGATTTCTTCGCACAGGTGAAAGAAGGGCTGGACAGCCTCGGCATTTCTTTCTATCTTAACCCCCGATTGGTACGCGGGCTGGATTATTACAGCCATAGCGTTTTCGAATTCACCACCGAGGCCTTGGGCGCGCAGAATACCGTGCTGGCGGGTGGAAGATACGACAGCCTGATCGCCACCATGGGTGGGCCGGACACGGCAGGATCAGGTTGGGCAGCAGGGGTGGAACGCCTCGTTACTCTGGCGGAAGTCGATGTACAGACCATCCGCCCCATCGCCATCGTCCCCATCGGGGAAGCGGCGGAGAAACAGGCGCTGGTGCTGGCACATAGGTTGCGGCAAGCGGGATATACGATAGAACTGGCATACCGCGGCAATGCGCAGAAGCGCATGAAACGCGCGAACAAGCTGCAAGCGTCCGTGGCCCTTGTCTTGGGTGAGGATGAACTGGCCGCCGGAACCATCGCGTTACGCGATTTGGATAAAGGCGAGCAGCAGGTGCTGCCGCAGGATGCTCTGGAAGAAGCGCTCAAAATCTTCCGAAAATGATACGAAATTGATGCATTATTTGCTAAGAATGGCGTGAAAGCAGCATGAGTTTTGAAGATAAGCTACGGATGTTGCTGCGCAAATACGATGAATTGCGCGATACCATGTCCAGTCCCGACAAGCTCGATTCAAAGGATTTTGCGCGGTATTCGAAGGAATATGCCGAGCTGACGCCCATCGTGGAGCATATCATGACCTTCTTCTCTGCTAAAGAGGAGCAGAAGGAATTGCAGGAGATGGCCTCGGACGGCGATGCGGATATGCGGCGGATGGCGGAAGAGGAACTGCGGAGCATCAGCGAGTTGCTGCCGAAGTTGGAGCACACCGTGAAGGTCGCGCTGCTGCCGAAGGACGAAGCCGACGAGCGCAACGCCATTTTGGAGGTGCGCGCGGGTACGGGCGGCGAGGAAGCGGCGCTTTTCGCGGCGGAGCTGTTCCGCATGTACCAGAAATATGCGGCCTTGCAGGGCTGGAAATTCGAGACGCTTTCGATTAGCGAAAGCGATGTGGGCGGCTTCAAGGAAGCTTCCGCTACGGTCACGGGCCGTAATGTGTTTTCGCAGATGAAGTTCGAATCGGGCGTGCACCGTGTCCAGCGCGTTCCGGCGACGGAATCCGGCGGGCGTATTCATACTTCCGCAGCGACGGTGGCGGTGCTGCCCGAAGCGGAAGAAGTGGATATTAAAATTGAAGAAAAAGACCTGCGTATCGACGTGTTCCGCGCATCCGGCCCCGGTGGCCAGTCGGTGAATACGACGGATAGCGCGGTGCGTATCGTGCATATCCCCACGGGTATCACGGTGCAGCAGCAGGACGAGAAGTCGCAGCACAAGAACAAAGCCAAGGCTTTGCGGGTGCTTCGGGCGAGATTGTATGACGCGGAACGTGAGGCGAAAGACGCGGAACGCTCCGCTTCTCGCAAGTCGCAGGTGGGTTCGGGAGACCGTTCGGAACGCATCCGCACCTATAATTTCCCGCAAGGGCGCGTGACCGACCACCGCATCAATCTGACCCTGTATAACATCGGGGAAGTGATGGCGGGAGAGGGTCTGAAGGAATTTATCGACGCTTTAGTGGCAGAGCATCAGGCCGCACAGCTTTCTGAGATCAATTAAGATAAAAAACAAAAACTGCATGAAAACGAACAAAAACGAAGGAAAAAACGCATGAAAAAACATGCTTTGGCGCTGCAATGGGAAGAAGTGACCATCGCCGACGCACTGGCCGATGGGGTGACGACGCTGAAGGAAGCGGGTGTGGACAGCGCGAATCTGGATGCACGGTTGCTGCTGGCGCGTGTGCTGGGCGTTGGCCGAGAATATCTGACCATCCATAGCGACAGCGCGCTTTCCGACATCGAAGTGCAGGCCTATGAAACGATGATCCACCGCCGCGCGACCCGCGAACCGATGGCGCAGATTCTGGGCGAGCGCGAGTTCTGGAGCCTTAATTTCCGCGTGACGCAAGACACCCTCGCGCCGCGCCCCGATAGCGAGACGCTCATCGAAGCGGTGCTGGACTATGTGCCTCGCCGCGAAGCGAAGCTGATGATCGCCGATTTCGGCACGGGCACCGGCTGCTTGCTGCTGAGCCTGCTCAGCGAATTTCCCAATGCTCATGGCCTTGGCGTGGATGTGTCCAACGCCGCATTGGACGTAGCGGAGAAGAATGCCCAGAATCTTGGTCTTTCTGACCGCGCGCATTTCTACAACGCGAGCTGGGGCGAAGGCGTGATGGGACGTTATGATGTCATCATCAGCAACCCGCCGTACATCCCCGAAGCGGAAATCGCCACGCTCGCGCCGGAAGTGGCGACTTTCGAGCCGATGACCGCCCTTTCCGGCGGCGCAGACGGCATGGATGCCTACCGCGCGCTGATGCCCCATGTGAAGCGTCTGCTGGCGCAGAACGGCGTGGCGGTGCTGGAGTTCGGCAAAGGACAGCATACACAGGTGGTGGAAATCGCGGAAGCCAGCGGCCTTCGCGCGCTGGAATTCCAGAGTGACCTCGCCGGAATCATTCGCTGCGTGGTGCTTGCCCATGCAGAAACACAGAATTAACCAGAAAAGGGAGAACCTCCATGGAAAACAACAATAACGAAGCGGTGACCGCTCAACCCAAGCCCGCTGCAAGCGAGAACACCTCCGCTTCCCAGCATTCCCCCCGCCACAAGCGGCAGTTCCGCAAAGGCGGACAACACAACGGCGGCCAGCAGCAGTCCGGCAGCCAGTCTCCCCGTTCCGAACATGGTTCGGTCACTCAACTTCATGATGAGAGCAATATGCGCAGAAAATCGAATAACAACGGTCATAACGGTGGCCATAACGGCGGTAAGAATAACGGTGGCCAGATGCAGCGTCGCAACAATAACAACCGTTTCCGCCCCGAACAGAACACCGGCAAAATCAAGAGCGCATCCGCTGCGCGTGATAAATACCTGAACCTTGCGCGCGAAGCGATGTCGCAGGGCGACCGCATCGAAGCGGAGAACTTCCTCCAGCATGCCGACCACTACTATCGCGTGCTCAGCGCGCTTCAGGAAGAGGACGCGCGCAACCGCCCCGAACGCCATGAACCGCAGAACAACCAGCAGGACGGCGCTTCCGAGCAGGCCGATGCCGAAGTGCAGGAAGATGCGCCCGTGGCGGAAGAGCAGGAAGAGGTTGTGCCTCTCGCTGCCGCCAGCTGATTTAATTATTCTTCATTTTGCCTCCTAGGGCGGAATGCTGCGGTCTCGCCGTGCTCATGTACTTGAATGTACACTCCGCGCGACTCGCCTTGCAGTCCATCCCTAGGTGACAAAAGCAAGAACGCTTAGTCCATATAAAAACCCCGCCGAGCGTTGCTCCGGCGGGGTTTTTGTTTTTAGCGGGGTTAAATCCTACTTCATCGCCTTCACGCAGGCATCCACAGAGGGGCAGGATTGCTTATAGGTGGCATAGAATGCGCCCATCTTCGCATCCACCACGAATTTCAGGGGCATATAGCGGCCATCGGTGGTGAGGAACAGCTGAAGCTTCATGTCCTTCTCGCGCATCTCCTTCAATTCTTTCTCCTTATAACCCGCCACGGGCTTGCGCAGCACGGAGACGTGCAACAACGGGTGTTTCTCCTTACCGATCTGCACATCCTCGACCTCGCCGACGGTATAATAAAGGTCGGTCAGGCGGCGGCCTTCATAATAACGCAGGGTGAACTCGCGGTTACCACTGCGGATGGCCTTGTGGATGAAGGGGCGGTGGGCGTAGAACAGCGTCATCGGGTCGATGGCGTTGACCTTGAGTTCCAGCGGTACTTTCGGGCGTTTCCACTCGGGTTCCGGCGGCTCGTTCGTTTCGGCCACGAGATTGCCGGAGGTGTCATAATCCAGCGTGATGGTGCGGGTGTCGCCGCGCAGCTTGAACACCGTCTCGAAATGCTGGGGCGTATAGCCGCCGTTGCGCTTGATGCCGCGCGCATTCATGGTGCTGCTATGCTTGGTGGCGAGTTTCAGCGCGCCCGTAGCGCGGGTGACCACATCGACCTTATACGTCCCCGCATCCTCATGGGCATCCATGACGAGGAAACCCACCGGAAGCTTGTTCCATGTGACATCATACACGCCGGTGTCGTTATAATCTTTCAGCGCAGTGGCCGAGGAAAGCACCGCCGAACTGGCGGTTTCCTGCGCAAGTAAGGCGGGAGAGGGGGCGAGGCAAAGCAGCGCCGCAATCGACGCTCCACACCATACCCTTGTATTCTTATGCGATATAACCATATGGTAAGTATAACATCATTAATCGGGAAAAATTCCATATGAATTTAGAGCGTTATACCGAGAAATCGCGCGAAACCCTGCAAGCGGCGCAAAGCCTTGCGCTACGCCGCGGGCATCAGCGGTTCGTGCCGGAGCATATCCTCGCCGCCGCGCTGGAGGATAAAGACAACTACGCCGCGCCGCTGCTGGTGAATGCGGGCGGCAACCTGACCGCGCTGAAATCCGCCATCGCAGATGCGTTGGATGCCATCCCCAAAGTGGAAGGCAGCGGCGCAGGGCAGCTTTACGTCACCCCCGAAGCGGCGCGGTTCTTCGACAAAGCCGAGGAATTGGCGACCAAGGCCAAGGACAAGTTCATCACCGTCGAGACGATGCTCATCGTGCTGGCACTGGATACGGAATCCAAGGCGGGCAAGGTGCTCAAGGACGCGGGTGTGACTCCGCAGAAGCTGAACACCGCCGTGAACGACCTGCGCAAAGGCCGCAAGGCGCAGAGCGAAAGCGCGGAAAGCAATTATGACGCGTTGAAACGCTATGCCAAAGACCTGACGGAACTGGCGGCGACGGGTAAGCTCGACCCCGTCATCGGGCGGGACGAGGAAATCCGCCGTACCATGCAGGTGCTGTCGCGCCGCACGAAGAACAACCCCGTGCTCATCGGTGAACCCGGCGTGGGCAAGACCGCCATCATCGAAGGCCTCGCCCAGCGCATTATCGCCGGAGACGTGCCGGAGAACCTGCGTGGGCGCAAAGTGCTTTCCCTCGACCTCGGCGCATTGGTGGCGGGGGCGAAGTTCCGCGGGGAATTCGAGGAACGCCTGAAAGCCGTGCTCGCGGAAATCGACGGGTCGCAGGGGGATATCATCCTCTTCATCGACGAGCTGCACACGCTGGTCGGCGCGGGGAAGACCGAAGGCTCGATGGATGCGTCCAACCTGCTGAAACCCGCCCTTGCGCGGGGCGAGCTGCATTGTGTGGGCGCGACGACGCTGGATGAATACCGCAAATACATCGAGAAAGATGCCGCGCTGGCGCGTCGTTTCCAGTCGGTCTTCGTGTCCGAACCCACCGTGGCGGATACGATCTCCATCCTGCGCGGGTTGAAGGAGAAATACGAAGTGCACCATGGCGTGCGCATCAGCGACAATGCCATCGTGGCGGCGGCGACGCTGTCTAACCGCTATATCACCGACCGTTTCCTGCCCGATAAGGCCATCGACCTCATCGATGAATCGGCTTCGCGCCTGCGGATGGAGGTGGATTCCAAACCGGAGGAACTGGACGAGCTTGACCGCAAGATCATCCAGCTGAAAATCGAGCGCGAAGCGCTGAAACGCGAGCCGGACAAAGCCTCGCAGGAGCGTCTGCATGCGCTGGAAGGAGAACTGAGTGGGCTGGAAGAGAAATCCCGAGCATTCACGCGTCAGTGGCAGGCCGAGAAGAATCGCCTGACGGGTGCGCAGAAAATCAAGGAAGAACTGGACGCGGCGCGCCAAGAGCTGGAAGTGGCGCAGCGCAATGGCGACCTCGCCCGCGCAGGGGAGCTGGCTTACGGCGTGATTCCCGACCTTGAAAAACGCATCCAGAAAGCCGAAGCGGGAGAAGATGCGGATGCCGACGCAGGGCGCAACCTGCTGCGTGAATCGGTGACGGATGAGGACATCGCCTCGGTCGTGTCACGCTGGACGGGCGTGCCCGTGGATAAGCTGTTGGAAGGCGAGCGCGAGAAACTGCTGCATATGGAAGACGTGCTGCACAGCCGCGTCATCGGGCAGCATGAGGCGGTGGTGGCGGTGTCGAACGCCGTGCGCCGTGCCCGTGCCGGATTGCAGGATTCCGCCCGCCCGCTGGGGTCGTTCCTGTTCCTCGGCCCGACGGGTGTGGGCAAGACGGAGCTGACCAAAGCCTTGGCAGGGTTCATTTTCGACGATGAATCGGCGCTGTTGCGCATCGATATGTCGGAATACATGGAGAAACACGCGGTTTCCCGCCTTATCGGCGCGCCTCCGGGCTATGTGGGCTATGACCAGGGCGGAGCCATCACCGAAGCGGTGCGCCGCCGCCCGTATCAGGTTATCCTGTTCGACGAGGTGGAGAAGGCGCACCCCGATGTGTTCAACATCCTGCTGCAGGTGTTGGACGATGGCCGTTTGACGGACGGGCAGGGGCGCACGGTGGACTTCCGCAATACCATCATCGTGCTGACATCAAACCTCGGTTCACAGTTCCTTGCGGGGCTGAAGGACGGGGAGGCCAGCGAGACGGTGCGCCCGCAGGTGATGGAGGTGGTGCGCAGCGCCTTCCGCCCCGAATTCCTGAACCGTCTGGACGAAATCATCCTGTTCGACCGCTTGCAGCGGAAGGATATGGAATCCATCGTGGATATTCAAATCAACCGTCTGCGTGACCGTTTAGCAGACCGAAAGCTGAAGCTGGAACTGTCGCCGGAGGCCACCGAATGGCTGGCGGATGCGGGGTATGATCCCGTATACGGCGCGCGCCCGCTGAAACGCAAAATCCAGCAGGAGTTGGAGAATAAACTGGCGAATCAGCTATTGGCAGGGGAATACCACGATGGCGAGACCATCTATGTCAGCGTGGAGGGCGATGGTCTGGTCATCGGCAAGGAAATCCGCCGCAAGAGCAAGGCTGAACTCAAAGCATTGCATTGATTTATTCTTGCCCCGCGATTTGCCTCCTGCAAATCACATGGGCTACCGCTTCGCTGATGGCTCATGCAGTCTGCTGACTGCATCAAAACCAAGATTCAAGCATCAACAAAAAGGCCACCTGCGAGGGTGGCCTTTTTTTAGGTCGTGATGGAAGCGGCAATCAGCGAACGGCTGCCAGTTTCTGTTCTTGCGGCTTGTCGTTCAGGCGGGAAGCGATAAGCTCCAGCTGCTGGATGTTCGACTTGAAGGCCGCCAGTTCTTTGCCTTCCAGCTTGTTTCCGGTCTGGAACTTGACGTTCTTGGGGTTCACCTGCGTGTTATTCGCCAAGAGTTCATAATGCAGGTGCGGGCCGGTGGAATTACCCGTGGAGCCGACGAAACCGATGATGTCACCCTGCTTCACGCGCGCGCCTTTGCGGACTTTGCTGGTGATTTTGCTGAGGTGCGCATAGGCCGTGGAATATTGCTTATTGTGGCCGATGCGAATGTAATTGCCATAGCCGCCTTTGCGGCCGGAATATTCCACCGTGCCGTCACCCGCTGCATAGACGGGCGTTCCGGTGGGGGCGGCGAAATCGACGCCTTTATGCATCTTGGAATAGCCGAGGATGGGGTGTTTGCGCATACCGAAGCCGGAGGAGAGGCGCGCGCCGTTCACCGGGGTGCGGAGCAGCGCCTTGCGCACGCTGTTGCCTTTGATGTCGTAGAAGCCTTCGTTACCGTAGGAGTCGGTGAAGGAATAGATTTTCTTCTCCTGACCACCCAGCGTGAGCGTGGCGGAGAGCATCTTGCCCTTGGAGACGACTTGGCCTTCATCGGTCTTCATGGTCTCATAGAGCACCTGGAAGGAATCGCCTTGTTTGATGTCGCGCTGGAAATCCACATCGTAGCTATAAGCGTTGATGAGGTTGCCGATGAGCGCAGGGGAGAGGCCGGAATCGACACCGGTCTGATACAGGCTGGTGCGGATGGTGCCGCCACCGCTGGTGACTTCACGGCTGACTTTCGCGGCTTCGACGCGGGTGCTGAAGCTGTTCTTCGTCGCTTGGGTCAGGTGCAGGGTGTTCGTGGCGGAGGTGCGGATGCGCAGGGCGGCGATGTCATAGCCATCGCTGGCTTCGGCCACATCCTCTTCCGTGAGTTTGACATGGACTTTCTGGCCGACGGTGAGACGGCGGGGGTTATATTCCTTGCGCAGTGCGGAGATGACGCTATGCGCTTCGGCGTCGGATGCGCCAGCGCGCATGAGGAGGCTGGAAAGCGTGTCGCCTTTGCGCACGGTCAGGTCAAGGTCGGTTTCGCGCAGGGCAACGGCAGCAGCGGGCATCTGGGCAGGCTGGGTGATCGCCATGTTATGCGCCGCCACCTCGCCGCTGAGCGGCTTGGACGTGCTGAGGACGAGTTTATCGGTCTTCTCGGTGAGGGCGGTTGTGAGCGCGAAAGTGCTGGCCGCACCCGCAAGCAACCCGAGGGTGAACCATGCCATGCGAAGGCGGTTCGCGCGTTTCGGAG
>VGDC01000053.1 GCA_016869895.1 Alphaproteobacteria bacterium | reverse complement strand
CGCGCTAAGGCCAAAGCGGTCATCACCACGCGGTCTTCATAACGCTCCAGATAGCGTTTGCCATCGAAGGTCTTGAGGGTATAGCCCGTGTAGTATTTGAACGCGCCGAGGAAGGTGGGGAAGCGGAATTTTTTGGCGTAAGCGCGGTCATAAAGGCCGCTGACGAAGGCGAAGTCATACTGGTCGAGGACTTCTTTTTCGTAATAGCCCTCCTCCACCAGATAATCCAGCTTCTCGCGCAGGCTGTGGAAGAACACGGTGTTCTGGTTCACATGCTGCAGGAAATACTGGCGCGCGGCCATCTTATCCTTCTCGAACTGGATTTTGCCGTCTGCATCATACAGGTTCAGCATGGCATTCAGGGCATGGTAATCCATCGCCTGTTCTTGCGCGTTCATCTTGGGTTTCTCCAGTTCCATCACTGCCATAACCGTTCCACTTTCTCTCTGACGTTCTTTACATCTTCTTCCGTGCCCAGCAGCTCGAAACGATGGAGCACCGGCACTTTGCATTTACTGGCGATGACGCTCCCCGCATAGCCGAAGAACTCGCCGAAATTCCTGTTTCCGGCGGCAACGACCCCTCGGATGAAACTTCTGTTCTCCGGGTCGTTGAGGAAACGAATCACTTGTTTGGGCACTGCGCCTTGCCCTTCTCCGCCCGCATAGGTGGGCACGACGAGGACATAGGGTTCGCGTATCGCGGGGATACCGTCCACCGCGTTCGTGGGGATGCGTTTGGCCGCAAAGCCGACCTTCTCCACGAAGCGGTGGGTGTTTCCGGTATTGCTGGAGTAATAGACGAGCAGACTCATCACGCTACCCTAGCGAAAGGGGGTTTACTGGAGGGTGCTGATCTTGTCGGGGCGGAAACCGGCCCAATGGTCGTCACCGGCGACCACGACAGGCACCTGACGATACCCGAGGTCGGACACCAGCGCATAGGCATCCGCGTCTTCGGACAGGTCAATCACACTATATTCTACACCCTGACGCTCCAAAGCGCGATAGGTGGCTACGCATTGCACGCAGGAAGGTTTGCTGTAAACGGTGACTGACATATCGAACGCTCCTAGATAGTTCTTGTGGCCTATGTGGCGGTTTCGAAATCTTGGGAATCACTCCCAACACCACATATGGTAGCACAGTTTCCTAGGGGGTCAATATATAGAATTATTTTGCTAGAAAAATATTATGTTGTTGTATTATATAAATAAAGAGGCGAAAAAATCCTATTGACAAGTCGAAAAACTTGTAGGCTGCACACCACATATACCGATTATAGAATCAATATACCCTAAATATAGTGTCACACCCTCCCCCATCGTCTCTGAAAATTTATTTCCTTTGAAAGAATTTATCCGAATAGTAGAATAACCCGGAACTCGAATCGCTTGAGGGTTGCGTGGCGGAAAGCATCATTAAGACAGGCATCGAACAGCAGCGGCTTTCGCAAATCGTGGCCATCCAAAGGGATGTGGCGCATGCACACCACGACCTGCAATTCGCGATGAACCTCATCGCCGTGCGCACCCGCGACCTCACGGATGCAGATAGTAGCGTCATCGAGATACTCGAAGGCGATGAAATGGTGTATCGCGCCGCCAGTGGCCGTGCCAGCGCCTTCATCGGCATGCGCATCCCCGCAAAGGGCAGCCTTTCCGGCCTGTGCGTCAAGGAAAACACCGTATTACGCTGCGACGATGCGGAAACCGATGACCGCGTGGATAAGGCCGCATGCCGTAAAATCGGCGTCACCTCCATGCTCGTGCTGCCGCTGAAACGCGGCAAACAGGCAATCGGCGTGCTGAAGGTGCTTTCTTCGCGCAAAGCAGCGTTCAACGAACAACATGTGGTGATGCTGGAGATTCTGGCTGGCGTGCTTTCCGCTGCGTTCAGCGATGCGCTGGCGAATGCGGCGCTGCGCGAGCGCGAGGAGCTGTTCCGCAGTTCGATGGAACATTCGCCGCTAGGCATGGCGCTGGTGACACCCGATGGCCGCTGGTTCAAGGTGAACAAGGCGCTCTGCCGTTTGCTGGGTTATGCCGAACACGAACTGGAAAAGCATGATTTCCGCGAAGTCACCCATCCGGAGGATATTCCCTCCTGCTCGCGCCTGCTGCTGCAAATGCTGGAAGGCGGCATGAGCGACCATGAATTCCAGAAACGCTACCTGCATAAGAACGGCGAGCCTGTTTGGGTGCAGGTCTATGTATCCCTCGTGCGCAACAGCGAGCAGAAACCCCTCTATTTCATCGTGCAGATCGAAGACATCACTGCTCGTCTGCGCGTGGAGAAGCTGAAGAACGAGTTCATCTCCGTCGTCAGCCATGAGCTGCGCACACCGCTTACCTCCATCCACAGTTCTCTGGGCTTGCTGACCAATAACGTGGCGGGCGACTTGCCCGAAGAAGCGAATGAACTGGTGGCGGTCGCTTATCGCAACAGCCAGCGGCTCGTGCTGCTCATCAACGATATATTGGACATCGAGAAGATCGAATCGGGCACGATGACCTTGCGGCTGGAACCGCTATCCGTGGGCGGATTCCTGCGCTCCGCCATCGACATGAACCGCGCCTATGCGCGGAAATATGGTGTGAAACTCGTTCTGGGCGAAACAGTCGATGCCGAGGTGTTCGCCGATGCCGACCGTCTGATGCAGGTGGTCACCAACCTGCTCTCCAACGCTGCGAAATTCTCGCCGGAGGGCGGCGAAGTGACTCTGAGGACAATGCGGGATAATCAATGCATCCGCTTCGAGGTGGAAGACACAGGATGCGGCATTCCAGAACAGTTCCACGCGCATATATTCGATAAATTCACCCAGTCCGACGGCTCGAACACCCGCAAGCATGAAGGAACGGGGCTGGGGCTGAACATCACCAAACAGCTGGTGGAGATGATGGGCGGCTCTATCGGTTTCACGACCGCAGAAGACAAGGGCACGACGTTCCATTTCACGTTGCCTGGGGTATAAGACTTCTTAGCTGGGAATGCTACATGCCAGAGCGCGCTCAGTTTAATAAAAACCCTACAATACCGCTCACGACTATCACAGCCGGAATCACCCATTTGCTTTTGATAAGGTAAAACGCAGCCAAGGCAGTCGCGAAGAGTGCCACCTGTTGCCAGCCGGTGATAACATTTTGGAATATCTGCAGCGCAGTGATAGCAAGCAACCCCACCACGGCGACAGAAATACCATCCAACGCGCCATGCAACATCCTGTTCTCGATAACGCGCTCCAGCTGGTTATGCCCCAATAGCGTAAAAGCGAAGGCAGGCGCGAAAATACCCAGCGTCATGAGCAGCGCCCCCATCAGCCCATCGGCAACGAAGCCAAGAAAAGTGCCGAAGATAATCAGCGGTGCGGGAATCACACTACCCAGCGCGATACCATCCAGAAACACTTGTTGTGTGATGGCGGGATAATGCCCGACCATGCTGCTTTGCAGAAAAGGAATCGCCGTGTATGCACCGCCGAAGGAAAGTAAGCCGGCTTTCAGGCCTTCCACCAATAGGTTGCCCGTGCCGCCCGTGCTGATGATGCTGGATACGGAGAACATCAGGCCGATAATGAGTGCGGTGGCGGTGAGTATAATCCCGGCGATGACGGCGGCGCGGCGCTTGCCAGCCGACCAGAACGCCTGCCATGTGGCGCAGACGAAGAATACCAGCAAGAAATGCACGCCAAGCAGCGTGAGCACCACGGCAGCAAGCGCTGCTAGCCAATGCGATGTATCCACCAACACTTGCTGGCCGATGCGGTGCGCGGCGCGAACAATCATGGCGGTGACTGCCGGGGCGACGCCTACAAAGAGAGGGAGCAGCACCGCCGCGCCATAATACTGATAGCCCCATGCGAGCAGCAGCATGAGCAGCAGCCCCGGCAACATGAAGCCAAGCCCAGCAAGGAATCCCCCCCATCGCCCGGCGCGAATCATGCCGAAATAAACGCAGAGTTCATGGGCTTCCGGCCCTGGCAGTGCCTGATACACCGCGAGCGTGCGGCGGAACTTCTCAGGGGTTATCCAGCCACGGCGCTCCACCAGCTCGTCACGGATCATCCCTATCTGCGCGACGGGCCCGCCCCAAGCCAACAGGCCGAAACGCAAAAACAGGAGGAAGATGGAAAGGTAGCTGTCTTTCATCCGGTCATTCTACAAATTTTTCGCCATTACTCATCATAAATCAAGCTATGCTGGGACGCTGATTTCATTCCAGACGGGAATTTTTGAACATCGGCATGACAGGCCGTTTTGGCTAAAATAGGAATGCTAGCCCTCTAGGGGTACATCGCAGAACTCCCCCATAGCTGACGCTGGCAGAGAGATTCGAGGAAGTTGGAGATTGTGGGAAAATGGTGGTGTAATAGTCATATTGTCACTTTTCGACTTCATAATCCCTGTTCTTTCCATTTTTACTGGGATTATTTCCACATTAACAGGCAAATCCAATACTGAATCATAACGAAAACTAATTAACCATCTGCATTGTCTCACTTAAGAGCAGCCGAATCTGAACTAAGAAAATTTAAAAACAGGGAATTATCAGGCAAAAGTACTCACCAACTGGATACAAAACTTGTGATTACCTCCGATAGTAGGGTTATCGGGTGTTACGAACTGTAGCCTTATTTACATTGAAATTCATATTATTGCCCTGCGGCCACTCTGGAAATGCTCTTGGCCTTGTCGTGAAGCAGTTTGATGCCAGCGACAACGGCAACTAAAGTTTCCAACTTTGCTGCGCCTTCGATAGGGCATTTACAGTTCAGGTATTCAGCTGTTGCCACGTCTTCGGCATCCAGACCATGTTTTTCGATGAGATTTTTGGCGGCAACAGATATATGGTCGATATGCATATCGATCCTCCATGAACGGAAGTTAAATCGAAAGTTGCATACCACAGCAGCACACGCGTGGATTCCGACCAGAGAAGCAGACTAAACTTTTGGTGCTGACGAAATAATGATAACACAAAACCTATTGAAAATCCGATATTTTCCAATAATTCTTACTCTTTGGCGCTCACTCCCGCTTACAGTGTTGTTTTGCAGCAGCCTCCTTACGGCTCTTTTGCATCTGGCCGTGCAAACCCTCACAGACGGTTAATGCTGCTCGGCACATAATCAAATCAAGAGCCAAGCCGATAAGTGGCCTTGTAACGTCGGCAGTAGAGGGATGACTTCAGCATATAATGCTTCAACCAGCATCTGACTCTATCGCCGTACCGGGGGGCGAAATCCCCGGTACGAATTTCCCCCTCAGAATAAAGGTGAGCATATGTCCTCCGTTAAATCAGCAAAATCGTCCGTTTACACAGAAGAAGCGGAGACTACTTCAGCCGCCCACCGCGCTATCCAAGCGCAAACCGCAAAAGACGATAAGCGGAATCCAAAAGAGGAAGTCGAGCAGGCGATGCAAGCAGGTGCTCGCAAATATCCTGAACCTCCTATGCCTGCTCAGCATTTGAAAAAGCCGGGAGTTGAAGCTGACCTTGAGATTGCGCCAATGTGTGACGCACCCTTCTATAAAGGTTCTGAGAAACTTAAAAATAAAGTAGCGATTATCACGGGCGGCGATTCAGGAATTGGCAGATCCGTTGCTATTTTATACGCGCGAGAAGGTGCAGATATTTGCGTCCTTTATCTTGATGAGCATGAGGATGCGGAGCAAACCAAAAAGATGGTCGAAGCCGAGGGGCAGAAATGCTTGCTTATCTCTGGCGATGTCACAAACCGCGAGTTTTGTTTTGATGCCGTGAAAAAGACGCTCGATACCTTCGGCAAGTTGGATGTGCTGGTGAATAACGCCGCATTCCAACTTCATGTGGCGAACTTCGAGGATTTAACCGAGGAGCACTTTGACCGCACGCTAAAAACGAATGTTTACGGTTATTTCCATATGGCACAAGCAGCTGTTCCACACATGAAGAGCGGCAGTGCGATCATCAACACTGGCTCCGTGACCGGCCTGATGGGCAATAAGGACTTGTTGGATTACTCACTAACCAAGGGTGGCATACATGCGTTCACCCGTTCACTTGCCACACACTTGATCCCAAAAGGAATTCGTGTGAATGCTGTTGCGCCCGGCCCCGTGTGGACTCCGCTTAACCCAGCCGATAAAGAAGCCAAGGACGTGGCTCATTTCGGTGAATCCACCCCGATGAAAAGACCAGCGCAGCCTGAAGAGATCGCGCCAGCTTATGTGTTCCTCGCGTCCACTCACTGTTCCAGCTACATAACGGGTGAAATATTGCCAATTATCGGCGGATATAGCGGCGGATAATTTGAAGGAGTCTTATTATGTCACAATATAGCAAAAAAGCTCAGAAGAGCGTTGAGAAGGCGATTCACAAAGAAAAACGCGGTGAGTTGAAATCTGGCCCCGGCGGCAAAGGCGGAACCGTGAAAACCCGTAAGCAAGCGATTGCAATTGGACTGTCTGAAGCACGTAAGAAAGGCGCGAAAGTGCCGACAAAAGATTAATTTAATGCCTTTAAAGACAAGCCCAATAAAAATTCTTGTGAGGAAGATGTATGAACATATCCAGCCTACTCACAGCCACCATTTGCCTCAGCTTCTGTGCAGGCTACTGGCTAGGCTAAAGCCAACCTGAAAAATTAGAGGTCATCATGGTCGTGCGCCCATACTGGAGTGGTCAGCTCCGTCTTTCTCTGGTCACCCTTCCGGTCAATATCTACGCGGCTTTGAACGCCGCGCGGCAGATATCCCTTCATGAAATTTATGAGCCGACAGGAGAACGCGTCCGAAGACAAAAGGTCGTGAACAATAAGCCCGTAGATAATGACGAAATCATCAAAGGCTATGAGTATGAGAAGGACGAATATGTCCTACTGACGCAGGATGAAATCGATGCATTAAAAGTTCCCTCTAAGAACACAATAGACCTAGTACAGTTCGTAAAGGCCGAGGAAATCGACCCGCTCTATTTCGAAAAACCCTATTTTGTAGCTCCTGATGGAGATTCGGCAGAAGAGGCTTTCATCGTGATACGGGATGCCTTGCGTGCGAAAAAGATGGTGGCTCTAGGGCAGCTGGCCATAGCAGGGCGAGAACGTCTTTGCGCCATCCGCGCCTGCGGCAGCGGAATGCTGCTGGAAACTCTGCGTTACAAGGAGGAAATCCGCAAATCAGACCCGTATTTTGCGGATATCGACGAGCTGGATGTAGCGGATGAACAGGTCGAACTGGCCAAGGAACTGATCGATCGCAAAACCGCAAAGTTCGACCCGTCCAAATTCCATGATCATTATCGCGATGCTTTACAGGAACTTATCGATGCGAAAATCGAGAAACGTGAAGTGCGCGAGTTGGATACCCAGAAGCTGCCTACGGGCAAGGTCGTCAACCTGATGGACGCGCTAAAGAAAAGCTTGAACGCGAAAAATACCAGTAGCGCTGAGAAACCAAGCCCAAAAGCGAAGGTGAAAGCATCTACGAAGAAAACACCTGCCAAGACCAAAGCGAAAGCAAAACCAAAAGTTACCGCAACCAAAAAGACCACACCGCGCAAAAAGGCAGGCTAGTTATGGCCTCGCGAAAGAACCTTCTAGACAAGTACAACGCAAAACGCGATTTCACGAAAACTGCGGAACCTACTGGTAAAATCGCAAAGGGAAAAGGCTTTCGCTACTTAATCCAGAAACACGCTGCAACGCGCCTGCATTATGATTTCCGGCTGGAGCTGGATGGCGTATTGAAGAGTTGGGCAGTGACCCGCGGCCCAAGTTTGGACCCTCACGACAAGCGGTTAGCCGTAGAGGTGGAAGACCATCCATTGGATTACGGTGATTTTGAAGGGGTCATCCCTGCTGGCCAATATGGCGGTGGAACAGTGATGCTTTGGGACACAGGTACATGGGAACCTTTGGGGGATCCTCACAAGCAACTGAAAGCCGGAAGCCTGAAATTCCATTTGCATGGCGAGCGGCTGAAGGGCGAATGGGCATTGGTGCTGATGAAGGGGCGCAAGCAAGAGAAGCGTAATAACTGGCTACTCATCAAGCACACCGACGAGGAATCCATCCCCGGGGATGGCGAGAAACTTCTAGAGCGATTCAGCACGAGTGTCGCCAGCGAGCGCAGTATGGAGCAAATCGCGAACGCAAAGGATAGCATCTGGAAAAGCAAAAATGCCGCGAAGAACAAACCTGCCGCGAAAAAGAAAATGCCTCTTGTGAAGAAAGGGAAGGATAAGTTTCCTTCCTTCATCAAACCCCAACTGGCGACTTTAGTGGATGCATTGCCGGAAGGCGAAAAATGGGTGCATGAGGTGAAGTTCGACGGATATCGCCTCCAAGCCCACATCAACGCAGGAAAAGTGAAGCTTTTCACCCGTTCCGGCCTGAATTGGACGGCAAAATTTCCGAAACTAGCGACCTCCTTGGGCAATCTACCTTGCGATAGCGCGATACTCGACGGAGAGGTCGTAGCCATCAATCCGGACGGTGTGAGCAATTTCAAAGCATTGCAATATGCTCTATCAGAAGCGGATGATGGTGAACTGCAATTCTATGCATTTGACTTACTGTATCGTGACGGCGTGAATTTGATGAAAGAAAAGCTGACCGCGCGTAAAGCGTCCTTAGCGGAACTCCTCGAAAAACCGCCTGAAAATATCTTCTATTCCGAACATTTCGAATCAGAGAATGGCGATTTTCTAACCCATGCCTGCAAGCTGCATTTGGAAGGAGTGATATCCAAACTCAAGGATGGTCGCTATGTGGAAGGGCGCGGAAAGAGCTGGGTGAAATCTAAATGCAGTAAGCGGCAAGAATTCGTCATCGCAGGTTTCACTTTGCCTACAAAAGGCAAAGGCATTGGTGCGCTGATTCTCGGTTATTATGAGGACAATGCCCTTCATTATGCAGGGCGCGTAGGTACGGGATTCACATCTGAGCTTTCACTCGACCTTCGCCAAAAGCTGGAGAAACTGCGTGTAAAAAAATCTGCATTCTCCGATGACTTGCCTGCCGCTGCACGACGCGGTGTACAATTCGTGCAACCGAAGCTGGTGGGAGAAGTGCAATACGCTGAATGGACTGATACGGGCGTGCTGCGTCATCCTTCTTTCCAAGGATTGCGTCAGGACAAGTCCGCAAAGCAAGTCGGTAAAGACAAAGCCATGCCAGTGGAGCGAAAGCAGAAATCGTCTAATGATTTCGCCGGTATCAAAATCACCCATCCTGATAAGCTTCTGTATCCGGGCGAAGGTATCACCAAAGGCATGGTGGCGGAATATTATGCTGCGATAGCATCCTACATTCTGCCTCACATCT
>VGDC01000052.1 GCA_016869895.1 Alphaproteobacteria bacterium | reverse complement strand
TCTTGTTTGTCTCCTTACGCGAATGGGGTTATAACGGAGGCGAACCTACCCCAATCTCCAAGGAATACCCATGACCGATACCCCCGAAAACGCGCCACAGGCAGCCCGCTTCCAAGTCACCGGACAATACGTGAAAGACCTCTCCTTCGAGAATCCTTCCGCTCCCAATAGCCTGATGGCGCTGGAAGAGAAGCCGAACATCAATGTGAACATCGACCTCAACGCGCAGAAACTGCGCGATGACCTGTTCGAGGTGGCCATCAAAATTTCCGCTTCCGCCTTGGTGAAGGACAAGAAACTTTTCGTGACCGAGCTGGAATATGCGGGTCTTTTCACCATCACCGGCGTGCCCGACGACCGCATCGAACCGCTGCTTTTCGTGGATTGCCCCTTCGTGCTCTTCCCCTATGCGCGCCGCATCATCTCCGATGTGACCCGCGACGGTGGTTTCCCGCCGCTGCTGTTGGAGCCCATCGACTTCTTCACGCTGTATAAAAGCCGCCTCGAAGCCCGCGCCAAAGCGCAGGGTTCTGCGGAAGCGAAGAATGAAACGGTGCAGTAATCACTGGATTGATTTGAAAAGAACAGGCGCACTCCGGTGCGCCTGTTCTGTTAGCTCCATAGAATGAGCATCTAAATAGAGTCCCACCAACAAATATTGAATGATGCAAAATATTATTGCAGAGATGACGAGCAAAAAGATTACGAATCCTCTGCCTCTGAAAATTCCTTTAATTTCGCCAGAATCATGAGGAGGAGCTTGCAGCCATAGTTGTTTTTGAAGGAATCGATTTTTTGCTAACCAATGGTGGCAAAGCAGAATAATTCCTGCCGTGACGTAAATCACAGGCATTGACATATCTACAAAAGCGTATCCCAGCGGGGTGACTCTATCCGGCCCTTTGGGGTCAAGTGCCATCAAGTTGGCCATCAACTTGCCTTGCATAGGATGCGCTAACGCGACCATCGCCGAAACGATGAGTGCGCAGATTCCAAAACCTATCTTTTGGTATTTACTCATTCCGCGGCTTTCAGCCATAGCGCGTCTTTCACTTTTTTCTCGATGAACGCTTTATGCGCAGCGAGTTCTTCTTCGGGAACGGGGAATTCACGGGCGGGCACAGCCTGTGTGCGCACGATCTCCACCACCTCGCTGCTGGCCGACACTTCTGCGGAGAGCGTCAGCTTGGATTGCCGCCCACCGCCCAGCTCCAGATAGACATCGGAAAGCAGTTCCGCATCAAGCAACGCCCCGTGTTTGGTACGCGCCGAAAGGTCGATATTGAAGCGTTTGCAGAGCGCATCCAGATTCGCGGGAGAGCCGGGGAATTTCTTGCGCGCGATGAGCACCGTATCCACCGTGCGTTCCATGGGAATCTGCGCTTTGCCGATGGCATTCAGCTCATAATTGATGAACTTCATATCGAATTGCGCATTGTGGATGACCAGCGGCGCATCGCCGATGAAGCGCAGGAAATCCTCCGCCACATCCTTGAAAAGCGGCTTATCCGCCAGGAATTCCGCCGACAGCCCGTGGACGCGGAAGGCTTCTTCGGGCATATCGCGTTCTGGGTTGATGTACACATGGAACACCTCGCCCGTGCGCACGCGATCCACCACCTCCACGCAACCGATTTCCACCAGTTTATGGCCGGAGTTCGGGTCTAGCCCTGTGGTTTCGGTGTCTAAGACTATCTCACGCATGGTGTTTTTCTTTCAGGGTCTTAATGATTTTTTTCACGTCCGATTCGGAGTGTAGCAGGGTTTTGCCCGTATCCACGATGAAATCAGCGCGTTGGCGTTTTTCGGCATCGGGAATCTGGCGGGCAAGAATCTGCTCGAACTTCTCTTCCGTCATATTAGGGCGCGATAGCGCCCGCGATTTTTGGATTTCGTACGGCGAAGAAGCCACAGCGACATAATCACAGCGTTTTTCCGCGCCCGTTTCATAAAGCAGCGGAATATCCAATACGGCAAGCCAATGCCCCGCATCCCGCGCGGCGAGCACGAAATCTTCTTCCGTCTGTTTCACCTTCGGGTGCAGCAAATGCTCCAGCTTTTTGATGGCGACGTCATCGCCGAACACCGCCGCGCCGAGCTTTTTCCGGTCAACCGCGCCATCCACCACCGCATCCGGCCAATTCTCACGGATAAAACCGATGACTTCGGCATTGGTCGTGTAGAGGTCATGCACGATTTGATCGGCATTCGTGGTCGCAGCACCGCAATCCGCGAACATCTTGGTCACCGTCGATTTTCCCATGGCAATAGAGCCTGTGACGCCGAGGATGGTGATGCCGTTGACTAAAGTCATCCCAGCACCTTCAAACGCAATTCGGGGGTGACTTCGGGGAGGATGCCGAACCAGATTTCAAAGGCTTTTTGCGCTTGGTATAGCAGCATGCCTAAGCCATCCACAGTCGCCAGATCGCAGCGGCGCGCGGCATGCAGCAGTGGCGTATCCAGCGGGGTATAAACGATGTCATTCACCACTGCGTGGCTGGGTAAAGCATCCAGCGAAATATCCAGCGCAGGTTGGCCACCCATGCCAAGGCTGGTGGTGTTCACCAACAAATCCACATTCGCCAGCACTTCCGGCGCGGCACTCCAGTGATGCGCCACCACGCGCGGCGAAATGAGGCTAAAGCCTTGAATTTTCTCCGGCGAGCGGTTCATGACGTGGATTTTTTGATACCCCGCTGCATCCAACGCCGCCACCACCGCTCGCGCTGCGCCGCCCGCGCCAATCACAAAAGCTTCATCGCGGCGCACCTGCGGGGCATTCACTTCTATATTATGCCAAAAACCATAAGCATCGGTGTTGAAGCCGATGCGCTGGCCTTTATCGAACAGCACCGTATTCACCGCGCCGATGGCTTGGGCGGTGTGGTCGATGACATCCAACACCGGAATCACCAATTCTTTATGGGGCAATGTAAGGTTTACGCCCACCACGCCGATTTCACCCAGTGATGGCAAAGTGCTGTGCAACACTGCAGGATTAATGGGCAGCGGCACATAGACCACATCCAACCCATGCTCCGCTAACCAATGGTTATGGATGGCAGGGGAAAGCGAATGGGTCACCGGCCAGCCGATGACGCCCGCGAGTCTGGTTTTTCCGCTGATATTAGTTTTCATGGGCGAGAGCCTTCTCCAACCGCTTCTGGTGCAGCTGGATAATCTGCGCGGCGGTCTCTTCCACGGAACGGCGGGTAACATCGATAATCGGCCAGCGATGCTGCATATAGAATTTCCGCGATTCCGCGAGTTCCTTCTTCACCTGCTCGATATCGATGTAATTCGTCTCTTCTTCCTGCTTCAGCGATTGCAATCGCGTGCGGCGGATTTGCAGAAGGCGATCCACATCGATGGTCAACCCTACCATCAGAGGTTTTTTCAGGGAATCAATGGAAGGCGGCAAAGGACAGCCCATGACATAAGGGATATTCGCCGCTTTATAGCCACGATAAGCGAGATAAATGCAGGTCGGTGATTTCGAGGTGCGCGAGGGGCCGACGAGGACGATATCCGCATCCTCCAAATCCCAATGGGACTGGCCATCATCATGCGCCAAGGCATAGTTGATGGCTTCCACGCGGGAGAAATATTCATCATTCAGCTCATGCTGACGACCCGGCATATCGGATGCATTAATTTGCAAGTATGTCGCCATTTCCGACACGATACCCGCGATGACAGGAATACACGGAATGCTCATTTTCTGGCATTCGGCCTTCAGCATATCGCGCAATTTCTGATCCACGATGGTATATAACACCATGCCGGGATTATTGGTGATGCCGGCGATGGCCTTTTCCATCAACGCGCGGGTGCGCACCAATGTCCAGCTATGCTCCTCGGCATCGACTCCATCGAACTGGGCGAGCGCCGCGCGGGACACACTGCTGACCGTTTCCCCCGTGGAATCGGAGACGAGATGGAGATGGAATGACTTCATGAGAGGATAACCCTGTGTATAAACCGATGTATGGAAATGAGGATAATCGAAAGCAATGCCCCATGCATCATTTTATGCACAATTTGCCCTCCCCCCATCCTTGTTTGCATACCCCTTGGGATGGAATTTCCACACAGCGTAAAGATTTCGGGGAGAAACGGCTAAACCGCTGAAATCATTTTTGCTTTTTTGTCGTTGCTTTGGGGATAACCACTGGGGTTACTTTTAATCCCCATAATCCACACACACCCACTTTCCACCTAATCCTTAAGAATATATTAATTAAATATATTTATATGGACAGTTTGGCCGACATGGGCGAATTTAACGCCTATTCCCGATGATAAGAGAAGTGGCTATGCAGGAAGATAAAAGATTATTGAAGACGCTCTACGGACTTCCCAATGAAGGAAGGCCACCTTTCTGGTTCATGCGTCAGGCGGGGCGTTATCTTCCGGAGTACCGGGAAATCCGCGCCGAGAGCGGCGGATTCATGGATATGTGCTTTTCTCCGGAGAAAGCAGCGGAAGTGACGTTGCAACCTTTGCGCCGTTTCGATATGGATGCGGCCATCATCTTCTCTGACATTCTCGTGGTGCCTTATGCGCTCGGCATCGGGGTGGATTTCGTCAAAGGCGAAGGCCCGAAGCTCGATGCCCATGACACGCCGGAACGCATCGCCATGCTGGCAGTGACGGATGTGAAGGAAGAACTCGAATTGCTTTATGAAGCGATCGAAAAGGTCTCCAGCGAATTGCCGAAGGACAAGACGCTCATCGGATTCTGCGGTGCGCCGTGGACGGTGGCGACCTATGTGGTGGAAGGTGGTTCTTCGCGGGATTTCGCCAAGACCCGTAAACTCGCCATGAAACACCCCGAATCCTTCCAGCATCTGATTGATGTGCTCGTCGAAGCTTCCGTCATCCATCTGGTCGCTCAAGTTGAGGCAGGAGCGGAAGCGGTGCAGATATTCGATTCCTGGGCAGGCGTGTTGCCCGAAGGGGAATATGAACGCTGGTGCATCGCGCCGATTTTGGCCATCACCGAGAAATTCAAGGCACTCTGCCCTGCGGTTCCGGTCATCGGTTTCCCCAAAGGCGCAGGATTGCGCGCGCCGAGTTTCGGATTGGAAACGGGAGTCAATGCCATCGGGCTGGACATGTGTGTGCCTTTGGACGCGATGAAATACATCTCCGAAGCCGCCGTGGTGCAAGGGAATCTCGACCCTATCCTGCTAGCACTCGACAAACAAGGCGCGGTGGATCGCACCAAACAGATTCTCGATGCGATGGCGGGAACGCCGTTCATCTTCAATCTTGGTCATGGCATCATCCCTGAAACGCCCATCGAGAACGTCGAAGCCGTCTCCCAAACCATTCATGCATGGAAACCGTGATGAGCAAGCCCCGCGTCGCAGTCGTCCTTTTCAATCTGGGTGGGCCGGATAATCAGGAAGCGGTGCAGCCGTTCCTGTTCAATCTTTTCAATGACCCCGCCATCATCGGATTACCGAATCCTTTCCGGTATTTTCTGGCAAAGTTGATTTCTTCGCGTCGTGCGCCCGTGGCCAAACATATCTATCAGGAAATGGGCGGTGGTTCGCCCATCGTGCCTTTGACGGAAGAACAGGCGGCGGGATTGAAAAAGGAACTTTCCGCGGATTGGGACGTGGAAGTCTTCATCTCCATGCGTTATTGGCATCCGCTGAATGATGACGTGGCGTTGAATGTCAAAGCCTTCGCGCCGGATCACATCATCGCATTGCCGCTTTATCCGCAATTCTCGACGACGACGACCGCCAGTTCCTTCAAGGATTGGAAACGTGCAGCCAAGAAACATGCGCTGGATATACCCACGACTTTCGTCTGCTGCTATCCCACCGAATCGCATTTCATCAAAGCCCATGCGGAACTCATCCGCCCTTATTACGAGGCGGCGAAAGCCCACGGAAATCCGCGTATCCTCTTCTCGGCGCATGGTCTGCCGGAGAAAACCGTGGCGGCGGGCGACCCCTATCAATGGCAGGTGGAACAGACCACCCAAGCCGTGTTGAAGGAATTGAATATTCCGGATGTAGACTACATCAACACCTACCAATCCCGCGTCGGGCCATTGCAATGGATTAAACCCGCGACGGATGAGGAAATCAAACGCGGCGGGGCGGATGGCGTGCCTCTGGTCATCGTGCCTATCGCCTTCGTTTCTGAACATTCCGAAACGCTGGTGGAGTTGGATATCGAATACGGCAAACTGGCGGCAGAACACGGTGTGACCCATTATGGCCGTGTGCCTGCGCTGGGAAGTGTGCAGGGTTATATGACCTCGCTGGCGAAGATCTGCCGTGATAGCCTTCACCGCACAGAAATCGCGCCGGACACGGGCAAACGCCTCTGCCCTGAAAATTATGCTAAATGCCCCTGCTTGACTGAATCGGTTGCAGCATAAGGAAAAACCATGGAATTCATCCAAGACCATTACCTGACCATCAAAGCACTTCACCTGATTTCCGTCATCAGCTGGATGGCGGGATTGCTGTATCTGCCGCGTCTGTATGTGTACCACGCAGGGCGGGAAGTCGGCTCCGAATCCTCTGAAATGCTGAAGGTGATGGAATATAAACTTCTACGCTACATCATGACTCCTGCGATGATTGCCACGCTGGTGTTCGGTCTGTTGCTCATGTCTATTCCCGGCATCGCCGCCCAAGGCTGGATTCATGTGAAGATGGCCTTGCTGCTGCTGCTCTTCGGGTTCCATGGCGCATGTTCCAAATGGCGCAAGGATTTCGCGGCTGACCGCAATCACAAAACGGTCACATTTTTCCGCTATGCGAATGAATTTCCGACGCTTATCATGGTAGTCATCGTATTATTGGCAGTCGTAAAACCGTTCTGAGACCATGGCATATAGCACCTCCAAAGAGATTCGCGATTTCGTGAATACCCTGCTCAGCGGGGTGGAGGACGACATCCGCCAGAACGGAGTCACGCCCCATCGCCGCCCCATGTGGGTGCTGGATATGGATGGCAATGTGGCTTTCGGCTATAACGTCGCCCCCGGAAAAACGCTGGAGCTTGCCGCAGGGGATGATCCGAAGACACAGGCGATTCCGTCCGATCAGGATTTGGGGACGATGCTGGAGAATGGTTTGATAGATAAAGCCCTCTTCTCCACGAAACCCATGGATTCGCGCCTGCCCAAGAACATGGTGGAAAGCATCAATGCTGCCCAAAAAGAGGGGCGGAATTTCGACATCGTCTTACTCACCTCCCGCAGCACCAAGGATGCCATGCGCATTCTGGAGCTTTCCGGCGTGGAGCATCCCGATAAAGTCTCGCTCATCGGCGATAGTGGCGCAGTCATGCGCATCGGCGGAAAAGAGCATGTGACCCGCGAATTGAAACCCAAGGAAAAAGCATTTCTGGACGGGCTGGGTTCCGTCGATGTCTTGCCCCGTTTGGAAGGCGTGGTCGACAAGGTGCTTGCCGCAAGCGGCCATGATTTCACCAAACGCCCTTCATTGCACATCGAGCAAAAAGGCATCGCCCATAACCTACATTATGGTGAAATCCTGAAAGCTTACGGCGAAGGCGAGGATTCCGCGCTGGATGTGGCTTTGGGTAAGGCGTTGAAGCTGGAAGCACAGCGATACCTGGATGATAAATCGCCCGTAGATGAGCAGAAAAAACCCGTCTTCAAAATCCTCGAAGGGCCGACCACGCTGGAAATCAAACTGGCGGCTGTGGATAAAGGCAAAGGATTGGCGGCGGCGGTGGATGCCGCCATTGTTTCCGGCTATCGTCCTTCTTCGGTGGTTTTCGCGGGCGATGATGTCAGCAAAACCCACGCGGACGGCAATGTTTCACATGGAACAGACCAGGCCGCTTTCGCCGCTGCGCCGACCATCGCAAAAGACACCAAAATTCCGGTCTACACCGTGCACACCCAACACCCTGCTGGTGATAATCCTTTCAGCGATTTTCCCTATCCCAATAAGGCGAAAGAGGCCGTGGGCGTGAAGCCTGACCTGATATTGCCCACCCCGAAACAGACCAGTGAGCTGGTGGCTTACTCAGTGGAACGCGCGTTGGAGAAAGGCGCGCAGGTGGATGCTTCGGCGCGAAAGCGCATCGCCACCTCCCTTCCCCTTGGCCCTTCCAGCCTCACCCCCTGACGCAGCCAAAAGAAGATACTTGCAAATTCCGCCGGAAACAGGTAGTTTGAGCACAATCTTTACGGGGTTTCCCCCTCCGTTCACCTCTCTTTTCTCCCCCAAGGGCGCAGCCTGCCACCACTGAAGTGGCCGCTGAAAAAGCGAAACCCAACTCCCCCAATTCGAATTTCCCTCGATTTTTCCTTTTCAATTCAAAATGATGCAAGGCTTATGAACCTTCAGGAACTCAAACGCAAAACCCCCGATGAACTGCTGACCCTCGCCGAGAAACACGGCGTCGAGAATGCCAGCACCCTGCTGAAACAGGACATCATCTTCGCCATTCTCAAGAATATGGCGGAACAGGACACGGTCATCACCGGTGATGGCGTCATCGAAGTGTTGCAGGACGGCTTCGGCTTCCTCCGCTCCCCGAACGCCAACTACCTCGCCGGGCCGGATGATATCTACGTCTCCCCCAGCCAGATTCGCCGTTTCGGCCTGCGCACCGGCGACACGGTCGAAGGCGAAATCCGCGCACCGAAGGATGGCGAGCGTTACTTCGCCCTGTTGAAGGTGAACACCATCAACTTCGACGCACCGGAGAAAGTGCGCCACAAAATCAACTTCGATAACCTGATTCCGGTCTATCCCGACAGCAAATTCAAGCTGGACGTGGAGAACTCCAAGGACATCTCCACCCGCGTCATCGACATCGTCGCACCGCAGGGTAAAGGCCAGCGCGCGCTCATCGTCGCACCGCCGCGCACGGGTAAGACCGTGCTGTTGCAGAGCATCGCCCATGCCATCACCAGCAACCACCCCGATGTGTTTCTCATCGTGCTGCTCATCGACGAACGCCCCGAGGAAGTGACCGATATGGCGCGCTCCGTGAACGGCGAAGTCGTCAGCTCCACCTTCGACGAGCCCGCCACCCGCCACGTGCAGCTGGCCGAAATGGTCATCGAAAAAGCCAAGAAACTGGTGGAACACAAGCGCGATGTGGTGATCCTGCTTGACTCCATCACCCGTCTCGCCCGTGCTTACAACACCGTCGTGCCTTCCTCCGGCAAGGTGCTCACTGGTGGTGTGGACGCGAACGCCCTGCAACGCCCCAAGCGTTTCTTCGGTGCGGCGCGTAACATCGAGAACGGCGGTTCGCTGTCCATCATCGCCACCGCGCTCATCGAGACGGGTTCGCGCATGGACGAGGTCATCTTCGAGGAATTCAAGGGTACGGGTAACTCCGAGATCATCCTTGACCGC
>VGDC01000051.1 GCA_016869895.1 Alphaproteobacteria bacterium | reverse complement strand
TTGCTGACGGCATAATGGCTGTTGGGGAGCAAGGCGTCTGACTCTTTGGGAGCGGCGGCATTCGTGCCGTATTCCGATGAGCTTCCCGCATGGATGAAGGCGGCGATGCCGCGCGGGGCGACCTCTTCCATCAGGCGGATGAAGCTCAGGTAATTCGTCGCGTGGATGCGTTCATATTCCTGCTCGAAGGAATATGCGCCGAAGCTGGAGCAATCGAAGATGGTTTTGGGGTTCACGCGGTCAAGCACGGAACGCACACTGAGCGGGTCTTGCAGGTTCATGAACTGCTGGTTCTTGGCGGGAACGCCCTCCAACCGCCAGCTATCGCCGGAGAAGATGGTGCCGACCACGTCATCCCGCTCGGCGAGGATGCTGCGCAGGATATTCGCGCCGACGAAGCCGCTCGCGCCGATGACGAGGATAGGCCCTTGCAGATGGGTGATGCGGGATGCACTCATGCGGTTTGGCCTTTCACGAGTGCGAGGATGCCCGCTGCGTCCAACCCGCATTCGGCACGGTGGAAATTCTGGGAGCCGTAAGTGCCGGAAGGATAGCCCAGCGCATGGCGGTGGTGGAAAGTGGAAGCTGCGGCGCCTTCGGAATGCAGAAGAAGCGAGAGATATGCCCCCAATCCACCCGCCGCGACATGCTCTTCCACCACATGCAGCGGGTTGCCTTGTGCAGCGGAAAGGAATGCTACGGGGGGAGGGGTGAATTCGCAGACTGCCCAAACGGCGGGGCGTTCGGCTTCTGGCATATCCTGCAACGCGCCCCATGCGACACCCGCCAGCGGGCCGAGCGCAGCCAGTACGCCATTCTTGCCGGAGAGTACTTCGCGCCACGGCGCATAAGCTGGCGCGGTCGTGCCCTTCGGGCGCGCGTCATATCCCAACCGCAGATAGGTCGGCGCGGAGACTTCCACCATCTGACCCGCAAGGTCTTCGTCGAAAGCGGGAACGAGCACGCGCAGGCCGAGGGCATGCATGGCGGCGCAATCCTCCAGCGCGTGGTGGGTCGGACCCATATAGCCATAAGCATAGCCGCCGCCGTTGCCGACGATGCACACGGGCAGTTTGCCCAAGCAGATATCGTTGCGGATTTGTTCAAAGGGGCGGGCATAGGCGAAAGGGGCGATGCTATAGGCGATGACTTTCATGCCTTCACGCGCCAATCCAGCCGCCACGCCGATCATATTCTGTTCCGCCACGCCGACGTTCACGAAACGGCTGCCGAAGGCATCGCGCACACCTTCCAAGGCCATGAAGCCAAGGTCACCCGACAGGAAGAAGCTATCCGGCGTGTTCGACTGGGCGATGACGGTGGAGGCGAAGGCGTTCCTCATGCCTCGTCCTCCCGCTGCAAGGCTTCGCGTCCGGCGGTGTATTCATCAGCGGAAACGGGCAGGTAATGAGAAGCCAGAGAATCCGCGAAATGCAGGCCGTTACCCTTCACCGTGTCGAGAATCACCACGCGCGGCGCGCCTTTCGCGGGTTCGGCGAGGGCGGCGAGGATAGCGTTTGAATCATGTCCGTCTGCACGGCGCACATCCGCTCCGAAAGCGGCGATGCGTGCGGTGAGGTCAGCGCAGCCGATGACTTCCTGCGTGCTGCCGAAGCCTTGCCAGCCGTTCTGGTCGATAAGGATGGTGAGATTATCGAGTTTTTGCGCCACGGCGAAAATCAACGCCTCCCAGCAGCCGCCCTCCTGCCATTCGCCATCGGAGCAAAGCACATAAACGTGACGGTTCGATTGCTGGTGGCGCGCGGCAAGTGCCAGCCCTGCGCCGAGGGATGGGCCATGGCCGAGGCTTCCCGTGGAGAAGAGCAGGTCGGGAATGCCGTCTCCGCTGGGGTGTCCGGGGAATTTCGTGCCTTCCTTGCAGAAGGTCTGAAGCTCTGCTTCGCTGATTTTGCCCATGCTCCACAGCGTCACATAGAGCGCGCCCGCCGAATGGCCTTTGGATAGCACAAAGCGGTCATCCGCACCCATCACCGCGTGGTGAAGGGTCATGAGTGCGTCGATGCAGGAGAAATTCCCGCCGATATGGCCGCTGTTCGCGTCCTTATGCAGGTCGAGCAGCCGCAGACGCGCTTCCCGCAGTTTCACTGCGAGGCCAAGTGTATCCGCTGCTTGTGCCGGATTGCCGCTCACTTAGGGTGCCTTTGTTCTTCTTCGTTGTGCCGTGTGGGGACGCCGAAGATGTAAAGCCCTAAGGGATGAAAGTCAAGAAAAGCGCAACCCTGTCAGCGAACTAGCGGCAGGTGACGTTATGGGTCGGGATGTATTTCTGCCCGACGACCGCACCGCCTACTGCGCCACCGATGGTCGCAACCGTGTTGCCCTTGCCTTTACCGATCTGGTTGCCGAGCAATCCACCAGCCGCGCCACCAGCGATCGTGCCGACGATGTTGCTGTCGTTACATGCGGGTTGCTGTGGTGCTGCCGCCTGTTGCTGGGGGGCGGGTGCGGCGCGCTGTTTCTCGACTACACGCACAGGCTTGGCCGGCTCTTCCACTTTCGCGGTCTCCATCGACGAGCGGGTGGCATAGGATGCCACGGCTGCGGTCGCGCCGAGCAGAAGGATAGCGCCAAGGGCGATGAAGATATGGTTCTTGTTCATGTCAGGTCTCCGTGGATGGGTTCATCATTCACTATCACCCCAAATGCATAAACGGAACATCATTTTTTGCGCTGAAATGCATCTGTTTTTTATCAGAAAATACAAGAAAGTGGCATTTTTCCTTGTGTCGCAGGCTCACATCCTTATTCTGGACACCCACGCCCCCTTACCTATGGAGAAAAGATGCCCCACGATATTTCGTTGATTTCCACCATCGCTGTCGGTCTTTCCCTCGCCTTCGTTCTCGGTCTTGTCGCAGTGAAGCTCAAACTTGCGCCCATCGTCGGCTATCTGGCGGCGGGGGTGCTGGTTGGGCCATATTCGCCGGGTTTCGTGGCGGATATCGCGCTGGCGGAGCAGCTTTCGGAAATCGGTATCGTGCTGTTGATGTTCGGCGTGGGGTTGCATTTCTCCATCAAGGATCTCATGGAGGTGCGCAAGATAGCGGTGCCCGGCGCCATCGCGCAGATCGGCGCGGCCATCGGCCTCGGTGTGCTGGTGGCATGGTTCTGGGGGTGGACGGTGGGAGCGGGGCTGATGCTCGGCCTCGCGCTTTCGGTGGCGAGTACGGTGGTGCTGCTGCGTGCGCTGGAAGAGCGGAACATGGTGCAGACCATCGACGGGCGTATCGCCATCGGTTGGCTCATCGTGGAGGATGTGGTCATCGTGCTTGCGCTGGTGCTTATCCCCGCTATCGCAGGTAATGAAGCGGTGATGAGCGGTGGGGACATCTCCTTTGCCGACTGGGCGGTACCGCTGATGATGACTTTGGGCAAGGTCGGCCTGTTCGTCGCCTTCATGCTGGTGGTGGGCGCGCGTGCGCTGCCGTGGCTGCTGACGATGGTGGCGCGCACGGGCTCGCGCGAGCTTTTCACTCTTTCGGTCTTCGCAGTGGCGGTGGGTGTGGCCTTCGGCGCGGCCAAGCTGTTCGGTGTGTCCTTCGCGCTTGGTGCGTTCTTCGCAGGTATGATGCTCAAGGAATCCGACCTCGTGCACCGCGTGGCGGAAAACGCCCTGCCGTTTCAGGATGCTTTCGCGGTATTGTTCTTCGTGGCGGTGGGCATGCTGTTCAACCCGATGGTTCTCATCGATTATCCGTTCCATGTGCTGGCGGTCGTCGCCATCATCATGGTAGGTAAATCGCTGGCGGCGTTCCTCATCGTGGTCGCGCTGCGCTATCCAGTGAACACGGCGTTGCTGGTCTCGGCGAGTCTTGCGCAGATCGGAGAGTTCTCCTTCATCCTCGCCAGCCTTGGGCGTATGTATGGCATCCTGCCGGAAGAGGGGCATAGCATGATTCTGGCCGGTGCGCTCATCTCCATCACGTTGAACCCCATGGTGTTCAGGGGCGCGCCTTATATCCGCGATTTCCTCGCCTCACAGAAATGGGCGCAGGGGGTGATGAGAATCAGCAATGATGACCTGTGCCACCTCAGCACCAGCGAGAAGAAGAAACGCAACACCGTCGTCCTCGTCGGCTGTGGGCGCGTGGGACTGCATGTCATCCGCCGTGCGGTGGCGGAGAAGATGAACCTGCTGGTCATCGACGAGAACCGCGAGAAGGTGGAGGCGTTGCGTAAGGATGGATTGACCGCAATCGTCGCCGATGCCACCCATGCGGATGCATGGGACGAGGCCTTGCCGAATGCGAAAGCGGTCATCATCGCCATCCCCAACCCGTTCAATGCGCGACAGATTGTTGACTTAGTGCGGGAACTGAAACCGGATGTGCCCATCCTCGTGCGCGTGCATACCGACGAGGAGCGGGATTACTTCAACAGCAAGAACCTGAAAACCGCCATCATGGGCGAGCAGGAAGTGGCCAACAAGATGATCGACCTGCTGGTGAAGCCGAAGGCTGCGCATTGATTTCTTATCGGGCGGTCGGATTGATATGCGAACTGCTGTTCGCATCCCCTTCGGGCGGCTGCGCCGTCCGATTCCGCCTACTGCGGAATCGTCGAACCGAGTCGGTTCTCGTAAGCATTCTGACCAAACAAAAAACCGGCACGAAGGCCGGTTTGTGTTTGGTGCGGGTGGTCGGACTCGAACCGACACATCATTGCTGATACAAGATTTTGAGTCTAGCGCGTCTACCAATTCCACCACACCCGCATCAGGGGCTATATATAATCAGTTTCGCGGCGGAAGCAACCATTTGTTGGGGATGCGACCGCCACCTCTGGAAAATTTACGGAAATGCACTATATTTAATGCATGGACACACGCGCGAAACTCTCCCTCTTGGCGGATGCTGCCAAGTACGATGCCTCTTGCTCTTCAAGCGGGTCGAAGGCGAAGCGTGACACGGGCGGTAAAGGCCTCGGCAGCACCGAGGGCATGGGCATCTGCCACAGCTACACGCCTGACGGGCGATGCATCTCGCTTCTGAAAATCCTCTTCACCAATTACTGCATGTATGATTGCAAATACTGCGTCAACCGCATCTCCAGCGATGTGCCGCGCGCGGCATTCACGGTGGATGAGGTGGTGAACCTGACGCTGGATTTCTACCGACGGAACTACATCGAGGGATTATTCCTCAGCTCCGGCATCATCAAGGATTCCGATTACACGATGGAGCAGCTCATCGCCGTGGCGCGCAGCCTGCGGCAGGAGCATCACTTCAAAGGGTATATCCACCTGAAGACCATACCCGGTGCCAGTGATGAGCTGTTGAACGAAGCGGGGCTGCATGCCGACCGTTTGAGCGTGAATATCGAACTGCCCACCGAGGCCGACCTGCAACTGCTGGCACCGGAGAAGAAACGCCCCCAGCTGGAACGCAACATGGCCGAGGTGGAGCTGAAATCCAAGGAAATCAAGGAAGACCGCAAGAAAGGCATGAAGACGCCCCTCTTCGTGCCGGCGGGGCAGAGCACGCAGATGATCATCGGCGCGACACCCACGCCCGACCGCGATATCCTGCTAAACTCGCAGAATCTTTACGGTAATTACCGCCTGCGCCGTGTGTATTATTCCGCGTTCAGCCCCATCCCCCATGCGGATGGTCGCCTGCCGGGCAAAAGCCCGCCCTTGATGCGCGAACATCGACTTTATCAAGCAGATTGGCTGTTGCGTTTCTATGGCTTTAATGCACAGGAAATCGTGCCGGACGACGCGCCAGACCTGCCCATAGACATCGACCCGAAGACCGCATGGGCGTTGCGCAATCCCGGCTTTTTCCCTGTCGATGTGAACAAAGCACCCAAGGAGATATTGCTGCGCATTCCCGGCGTGGGGGTCAATTCTGTGATGAAGATGCTGCAGGTGCGCCGCTATAAACAGTTGCGCCTTGAAGACCTGCGGATGATGCGCGTGGCGATGAAACGCGCTTCCCCCTTCGTGCTCACCGCGGATGACAACCCGCAGACGAAGTTCATCGACAGCACCAAGCTGGAAGGCATCCTGCGCCCGCCGCCGAAACAATTCGAACTGCTGCTGTGACCATGCATGTCGTTTCCGTGCAGGATTTCGCGGAATGGCGCGCGAAAGCGAGGCCGCTGCTGGCGGGGGATGTGCCGCCTGCGCAGGTGGTGTGGAATGCCAGCGACGGCCAATCCGGCCTGTTCGATGATACTCCGCCGCCTGCGGGGGTGAGAGTCGTTTCCATCAATAAGGATTTCCTGCCCCTCGCCGAGAATGTCGCTCTGCACCGCGATGGGGGAAAATGGGCGCTATTGTACCATGCGGCCTACCGCCTTTCCCACGGTGAACCACATCTGCTAAAGCTGGCGACCGACCCGCTGGTGCATGCCTTGGCGATGATGGAGAAAGCGGTGAAACGCGATGCGCATAAAGCCAAAGCGTTCATCCGTTTCCGCAGTATCGGGGATGATACCTTCGTGGCATGGCACGAGCCGGATCACTTAGTGCTGCGGAAAATAGGCCCGTTCTTCGCCCGTCGATTCAGCGACATGAATTGGTCGGTCTTCACGCCCGATGAAAGCATGCATTGGGATGGCGAGACGCTCAGTTTCGGCGCGGGGGGAGATAAGAACCTCGTGCCGCAGGATGACGCGCAGGAAGCGTTGTGGAAGGAGTATTATCGGGCGACGTTCAATCCCGCGCGCATCAAGATAAAGATGATGAAAAGCGAAATGCCCGTGCGCTATTGGAAGAATCTGCCCGAAGCGGAAATCATCGCCGATATGCTCGATGAAGCCCCAGAGCGCGTGCAAGCCATGCTGCGCTACAGTCAGGAGATTCCCGATTCCGCTGAACCTTTCGTGCCGGAAAGCCGCTGTCTGGAAGACCTGCGCCATGCCGCGGCGGGATGCGAAGGCTGCCCGCTTTACAAACCTGCGACCCAGACGGTCTTCGGCGAAGGCGCGCCGGATGCGCGGCTGATGGTGGTGGGGGAGCAGCCGGGGGATGAAGAGGACAAACAAGGACATGCCTTCGTCGGCCCTGCAGGACAGGTGCTGGATGCGGCGTTGAAGGAAGTGGGGCTGGAGCGTCGCAAGCTCTATATCACCAATGCCGTGAAACACTTCAAATTCCTGCGCAACCAAGCGGGTATGCGCCTGCACCGGACGCCGACCCAGAAGGACATCAACGCCTGCCTGCCATGGCTGGATGCGGAGATAGAGGCACTGAAACCCACCATCATCCTTGGTCTGGGGGTGACGGCGGGAAAAGCCCTCTTCGGCCCTTCTTTCACGCTGCATGGGCAGGGCGGCCGCTGGCATCCCAAAGGAGAGGCGCAAGGACGGGTGACGTGGCATCCATCCGCCGTGTTGCGCGCCCCTGATGCGGCGGAGAAAGAAGCGATATACCGCGAAATCGTCGAGAATCTGCGCATCGCGGCATCGGCGGCGAAGAAAGACGGCGAGTGAGCTTGTGCGCCGCAACGTGCGAAAGGCTTGAGGGGCGGCGCACTCTGCGATATAACTATCGGGTGATGCAACATAAATAGAGCCTGATATGACCTCCGTGCCTAAACCGATCGTGCGCAAGCCTTTGCCTGCCGAAACCATCATCTCCGCCATGCGCCGCGCCGATGCGCTGGCTGCCGCCAATACCCACGGCGGGCCTTTCGGCTCGGTCATTCTGGGGCCGGACGGCGAAGTGATGGGCGAGGGGCGAAACGAGGTGGTGCATTTCACCAACCCCACTTGCCATGCCGAGATGCAAGCCATCCGCGATGCGGGAAAACGCCATGGCCGCTGGCATCTGAAAGGCGGCACGCTCGTCACCTCCTGTGAATGCTGCCCCATGTGCTTGGCAGCGGCCTATGCGGCGGGCATCGAACATATTGTCTTCGGCAATACCCGCAAAGACGCAGGCGACATCGGTTTTGCCGATGATGCGATTTATGAGGAGATGAAGGTCGGATTCGACAAGCTGGACATCCAGATGGTGCGCTCGTCGATTTACCTCCGCCCCGGTGTGGATGCGGTCATCGCCGATGCGGATGGCAATATCCTTGCCGAAGCGAGCCTTGCCGAAGCCGACCCATCCGACCCCACGGGCATTCCATCCGTCATGGCGGTGGCGAAGGCTTGCCAGTCCCTCAAAAGCTTCCACCTGCCGGAAGGTTCGGTGCTGGTGACCCGACAGACCATCCACGCGCTGGGCTTCACTGCCGCGCGCTGGGCGCATATCCAAAAAATCGAATGTCTGCGTGATACGGGCTTCGAAGGCGGTGAGCGCATCCATCACCCCGCGCTGGTCTATGATGACATCGCGCTGCCCGTGGCATCCTTCCGCAACCGCAAAATCCCCATCGAGCGGCTGGAGGATAAAGCCGTGTTGGAGGAAACGCTGGCGACCTTCCAGAAATGGTTCAACGACCAGAACAAGGTTTTATATTGATGGTGTCCCATTTTTCCGCATCCCGCCGTCTGTCTCCCGCCCTTGCGCCGCTTTTCGCGGTGCTGGTGGGTGTGGTCGCGCTGGGCGCGGCTTATGGGTCGGAATACCTCGGTGGGCTGCATCCCTGCCAGATGTGCTATTGGCAGCGCATCCCCTATGCGGTGGTCATCTTGTTGGGCATTCTCGCATTCTTCCTGCGCGGCAAGCGCGGCGGGGCTTATCCGCTGTTGCTCTGGCTCTGTTGGTTGACCATTCTGGTCGGCATGGGGTTGGGTGCGTTCCATGCGGGCGTGGAATATGGCTGGTGGGAAGGGCCGACGGCCTGCTCCGGCGGCATCGACACGAACCTCAGCATCGAAGAATTGCGCGCCAAGATCATGGGTGCGCCGACGGTCTCCTGCAAGGATGCCGCCATCCGCGTCTTCACCCTGTCCATGGCAGGCTGGAACGCGATCTATGCATTGTGCAGTGCAATCATCCTCTTGATACTCATCAGGAAAACGGGTCGCCGTTAACACATTTTCATGAAATTGTCACACCCCTGACCGCGCAGGTTGGGTATAGTGGCTGCCAATCAAAAATAAGAATACACCAAAACTTGACTTAAAAGGGTCGCTCGCCATGGCAAACCAGAAAGAATTGAAATTCGAAGTCCCCACCCAGAAGGATGCGCGCCTTAACCCCGTGCATGACAAGAACAGCGAGTGGTGGAACAACATTCCCGGCGAGACCCCGCAGAAGCCGAACACCGAGGGCTGGCGCCAGTATGACCCCAGCGTGCAGACGAAGGAATATGAATTCCTGCTGAAGGACGTGCTGAAGGTCGATGAATTGATCGGTAAAGTGAAGGGCTATGAGGACAACGCGAAGAACTTCGCGAAACTCAAGGAATTCGAGGGTATGGCGACTGCCATGCACGACCGCAGCCATCAGGGCGACCGCGACCCCGTGCGCATGCGCATCGCCGATGAT
>VGDC01000050.1 GCA_016869895.1 Alphaproteobacteria bacterium | reverse complement strand
CAGTAGGATTGGCGTCTTTGATGAACTCGATGCTCATGGAATCCGGGATGGTAGCACCTGCATCACTTCCAAGTCCCGCTACGGCTCGCATGAGCACACGACGGTCAGCCGCGGTGCTTCCAGGGCCATATTTGCCAAGCCGGATGGGTTGGCCGTAGGTTTCAGCAAATACGACCCAATCACGCACGGAGAAGTTCTTATAGAGCCAGTACCAGCTTACGGGGCGGACTACACCGCCGCGCACTGGAAGGCCGGACTTTGAGCGCACCTGGTGAACGATATACTTGTGCCGGGAGAGTTCTTTCAGCTGTCCACCTTCAGCACGAAGCTTCAGGGTGCGGCCATCGACGCGGTCAAATGCGAACCAGCGTGGGTCGCGCCATTCAAGCCGCGCGGGCAAATAGGTCTTCTTGTCCCAGATGATTTCGCACACGCTGTAGCCTTTGCCGACCGCATCCATAATGTCCTCCAGATCGGAGGTCAATTCGTCCCGATCCAGCCAGTCACGGATGAGCTGCGCATGGGCTTTTGCCTGTTCATCATCGTCATTCGCCGATTCTACGGTGATTTCAAGCCCCGTCACAGCGCGCTTACGCTGGAGAAGCACACCCACATAGTGCGGGTCTTTCTCCTCGATCTGCTCCGCAATCTCAAGATAGGCCAAGGGGTCGCCCTCATCCGCCTGTCGCATATGCTGCGCCCATTGCTGCGGCTCTAGCCCAGCACTGGAGTAGCTGTGATGGATGTTGCGCACCGTGGCCATGCGCGGGCCGGCCTCTTCTTCAAAAAGCTCGTCGCGCTTCAGCGGCATACCGTATTGGTCAATTAGCCCCACCATAAATAACCTTTCTACCAAGTCTCGCCGCGGCGGAATCCATGTCCTGCGACAGATGGTTTGATATCCTCATCTTCAAAATCTTCGACACGCATCTTCATGCGGCCGTCACTGTTAACCGGAGCGCGCTTGACCGCGTCATAGGCATATTCGACGATTTCCTGGAGGCTTGACCAGAAAGCCATCGCGCCGGAGATAAGGCTGTCTCCATGTCGTTTGTTGCCGTCAACGCCCTTTGCGCGTTTCGCGGGTATCTGCGGGATGCCGCGCACAAGCACGGCAGTGCGATGATCGTCAAGGATATCGGTGTCCCGCGGCAGCAAGATGGTGCCGTCCTGGAAGGCGGCTTTGTATTTGGAGAATGCGTCAAGATACCACTCTTGCGTGGCCATGACGCGGTGGATGCGGTTTTGCCCGTAGCGGGTCATCGTCTCTTCCGCCATCTGAGAGCCGTTGCCGCGCGCGTCAAACGCACCGGCAGTGAACCGCGGCAAAGCGTCCATGATGTACCAGAGGATTTGCAGCTGCTCGCGGAACGGCACGTTCTTCAGCTCGACTGCAAACGGTACGCGTCGGGTGAGGTTCTTTTCCAGCACCAAAGGCATGAAACTGGTTAAATCGCCTGTGCGCGCCACGTCGCCGCCGATGAAGTGCTGTAAGTCGGGATTAAGCTTCTCCAGAAGTGGGCCGAGGTTTTCCCGGCACCATTCGCGGATGAAGGAAATGCGCAGCTCTGGTGCGCTGTGTAGGAACTCGTCTTTCAGGGTCAGGCGAAGAACAGGCGCGTCCACCATGCGGCTTTCCACAAGGATGCGCGGTAAGAATGCGCCGCCCCCGTGCCGCGGCTGACAGAAAAGCTCCTCGTCCGCACCCGCCCCGTAGGTCTTGATCAGCTTCTCTCGCCACTCATCTTCCAGCTCCTGCGTCCATTCCTTGCCCTTAACGAGGCAGATGCGCTTGTAGAAGCCATCGCGCAGCGCGTCATCCAGATCGATGCGTAAGGTCGCCCACGGCAGCTTGCCGGCACGGCAGTCCTGGACGTATTCATTGAACTTGTTATCCGCCCCGTTATGGGTAGAGACCAGAACAACCTTGCCGCCCCAGATCAGCATCGCATTCGCGGCCTTCATGAGTTCTTCCAGGTCATCATGGAACGCGGCCTCATCGATGATCACGAAACCTTGGCGGCCGCGCATACCACGAGGGCTGCTACTGAGGGCGACAATCTCGAAGCCAGAATTGAAGTTGATGCGCAGCGCCTGAATCTCGCGCTCGTTATCGTCCTTGAAAAGGAACTCTTCCACCTCTTTGGCTGCGGAATTGAACTTTCGCGCCCATTCAGCGCAAGCATCAATGAACTCGCGGGCCAGCGAAAGGTTTACGGAGAGATACATGACATCCATGCCGCCGCCGCTCTTGGTAGAGGCTGCGCGCAGCACGGCGTCCGCCGCCAAAGCCCACGTCAGACCAATGCGGCGTGACTTCTCAATGATGGTAATGTCGGCGGTCGTGGTGAGAAGTATGGACTTCTGCTGATAGGGAAGTAGAACCGCGGGCAGGTCAAGGGCGGCGGGCTTCATGTGTCCACCCCTTCCTTCTTCACGATTTTGAGGGGTACCACTGCGCCTTTTTCTTCCGGCCCGTAGTTTTTGACGTAGTTCTCAAACAGTGTGGCGTCTGCAATGAGTTCCTCAACAGTAGCTTTAGGGTTCCGCTTGAGCGCTAGCGCAAGGCACTCAAGGCGTGTCAGATCGTCATCGGATTCAAAATCATCTAAGCTCATGCTTCAATCCCCAAAACACCGGCTTTGATGGCATTGATGTGCTCTGGTGAGATGCCGCGCTGCTTGCCCGTTTCCTCAACCGCGGCCGCGACCTTCTCCAAGGTTTCACGGCGCTCAAGCTCTTTCGCTGCTGCGAGTTGCTGGTCGAAGTCCACTTTGCTGGCTTTGGTGGTCTTCTCGATGGCGGATGCCAATGCAGCCAGCTCCTTGGCGGAGAACTGCACTGCTTCGCCCATGTCGTCGGTTGAAGCCAGCATTCGCAGACACGCTGAATGCAACAGCTCCATGTTTGCACGGGCAACGTCACTGGTGACTTTGTCGCCAAAATCACGGGAGAGGGCTTGTGCCATCATGCGGGATTCGCGCACTCTGTTGGAAACCGCATCCCAATCCTTCAAATGGCGACCCAACGCTGAACGGCTTGGAACCTCGTCTTCTGGAAGCAGGGAGTTGAGAGCGTCAAGGATTTCATTGATGGTGCGGCCGTTCGTGCGCAGTTGCGCAATGCGCTCCCGTATCTCTTCGGGCAACCGGTCGATGCTGCTCGGCTGGTTCTTTTTGCCGGACATATCAGACCCCCACGCTGGGTTTCTGCACCCCTTCAACCGTCACTCGTCCTTCAGCAACTTCGACGCCTCGGCGACGAATCTTTGCCACGGTCACCGTGCCGACAGTTTCCAGTACGACTAGTTCAGCCTTTTCCAGGAAAGCGAGGTCTTCCGCTATGGTGTCGCTCGACACCCGCGAAAAACCAAACTGCTCCAAAGTCTGCTGAATGATGCTGTCATTCGCACTTCCGCCTACATCTTTCAGCAACCGAAGCACGGTAATACGGCGGTTCGCGGCCATAAACTCATTGTACGACACGGCTGCCTCCGTCTCTCATGTACTCATCGATGCGGTCGACCTGCTTTTCCACACGGTCAACCTTCACGCCGACCGCCTTGAAATCACCTCGGAAGTCTGACAGCGTAAGCGTCAGATCGTGAAGGTCTTTGGCTTTTGGGAGATCCTTCAATACGCTTTCAATTTTCTCTAAACGCACAGAGATTGTTGATTGCTCGTCTCGCAGAGCGGTGTGTTTGCGGGAGATTTCCTGCACTTCTTTGTCGAACTCTTCCCGCGTGACAAAGCGCTTCTTCAGTCCCCACCAGGCACCACCAGCCGCGGCGGCGATGATGCCCCACAGGATGCCTTTCCAATCATTGATTATTTCCCACATTGCGCCGCTCCTTTATGAGAATTTGCTGGCAAGCAGCGAGCTTGCGTTGCTTGTAAGCCACGTCCGCCTCTAGGGCTGCATTGCGCGTCGCAGTTGCGGCGTGATGTCTGGTTCTGGCTCTAATATCCACGCTGGCACTGGCGGAAGCGGCGGGCAATGCAGGACAGTCTTTGTCGCCGTACAGGCCGAAGTCGCCAGCAGCAACAGCAGCCCAAAAAGCATCGATCTCTTTGAGGTCATGGGTAAAAGCCTTGTAAAGGGTGGTTTCAATGAGGGAGATATCCTGGCCAAGCCCGTCAGCGGCTTTGTAGGCTTCGACCTGCGCGAGGGCTTCTCCTGCGTTGCGCTCTGCGACGGTCACATCCGCTGCTCGCTGCGTCCAAAGGGAGCCAGCGGCAAAGCCCATGACGAAAAGCAGCAACCCCGCAACCGCCAAGAAAGCGTTTAAATACCTATCAAACACAGTCCCACCTCCTTCTCGCGGCGATTAATCAGCCCCTTTTCCACGCGCTTGTTTTGGAGCTTAGAGGCGCATTGGCCGCTGGCAGCGCCTTTCCCTTTTGCCGTGGTGACGCACACCCATTGCCGCATAGCTTCGCAAGCTTGCTGGGTTTCGCCTTTGTTCAAGAGCTTCAGGAAGGTGGATTTGATGAAGGCGCCGGGGCCGATGTTGTAGATGAAGCTGGCGATGGCTGCGCGACGGGTTTCAGGAAGGTTCACACGCACGGTCGTGTCGATGAGGGCGAAAATCACCACAAGCTTGGCCTTCAGCATGAAGGTGCATTCCTCAGCGGTTTTCTTCTGGCCCATCTTCACACCCTCCGTTTCGCCGTAGCAAATCGTCGGTATACCAACGGAGTCGAGGTAGGCGATGAGCTTCAGACCCTCAACTTCCATTAAAAGCGCCGTAGCCAGAATAAGAGCGCTGCCGCCTCCTGCGGCCGCTACCTTAACCTTGCCGGAGATGTCAGAAAAAAATCCCCGCAACACACAGCGGAGCTGCGGGGCAAGACAACCAACCAACGATATAAGGAATCCATAAAGCATACCCACGACGATACCCGCGCGGGCGAGGTTGAGGCAGTGGAAGGCTATTTCCACCGCCCCGTGTTAGAGCAGGTCTAACTGGTCGTTTTCTGCTGCGGCGTTGATGACGCTGCGAATGTAGGGACGCGACAAGTTGGTGACGCGGGCGATCTGGTTATTATTCATTCCCTGCGCATGGAGGCGTAGAATCCTTTCTTTCCTCCCCAGCGCCAATGGCACTTCGAGCTGAAGGCCGCCCCATACGGCACTGAGCCGCTGCGCATTGCGAAGCCCGATGCTGTGAGCGATTGGGCTATGTTCCCCTGGCTTCAGCGGGATGGTCATGCGAGACCCGCCAAAGTCGATAGAAAGCTGTGCCAGAGCCTCTTCGCCGATGAGCATGGTCAGCCCTTCGATGGTGGGGTTGTCAGGTAGGTCTAATTCTTCAATATCTGCGAAATCTGTCATTTTCTTGCTCTTTCTTAAGTGGGCCTTTTAACTCGAAAGACTTGCCCAGGTCTTGAACTGTCCCAAATGCGTTGCTTTCGGCGCAACGTAGCCATCGTTATACTTTCATAAAAGCTCCTGTCTTAGGGTCTGGCTATTTGATAAGGGGGCATAGCCGCGAAATCTCCCGCCCTGGGAATCTGGTGGAGGGGAAGGTCTGTTTACCTTCGCATGAACAGAGGAATCACCCTCTGACGATGGCCGTTCGCGCCACCCGCACCCTCCGTTGTGAGCTTGTTAAGTATTCTCCTCGTCCAAAAACGTAGAGAATCCCTGATTAATTGAAGTGCGGTTGAACTTTTCAACGATGGCCGGCCACAATTTGATGCCGTATTTCATGGCAACTTTATCCACACAGATCACGACATCCGCCAGCTCTTCAGCAAGATGTTCTAAGTCATCGCGTGACCCTGCAATTCCCAACGCTTCACGCTCCAGTTTCTTGACGACGTTCAAAGCTTCACCGGCTTCACCACCTAATTCCAATGCGTGATAGGCGGGTGTTAAAACGCCGTGCTTGTCCCACTCTTTGTCACGGGCTGTGTTCGCATTCCGCAATTCTTGAAAATTACTCATTTTTTTATCCTTCCACTTTGCTGGCCAGCCACACGTCGCAAGCCTCAATTCCGTTTTTAAGAATGTCGAACTCTTCTTCTCCGACGGTGACGATGTCCTGTTGCAGCTCGCGGGTGCCGATGATGCGGCTGCCTATCAGCACGTCATTGAAAAACACATCGAAGCAGTAAAGATGGCCTTTGCTGCCATTGTTGATGTACTGACGGCCTAGCTCGCTGAAACGTGGATCACGCATCCTCTGCCTTTCTCGCGCGGCACTGGATGCCCAGCGTTTCGATGAGGTTGTCCATGCTGTCTGCATCCATCAGGTCGGGGTCAAATCCGGTCATAGGTCGCTCAAGGATGCGGTATTGCGCACGGATCACGGCGGCTTTGGCTGCGACTCCGTTGAAATTCACATAGAGCGGGTCTGCATCGGCGCGATGCCTTGCCCGTAGCTGCTTGATGTAACGGACGCAATCGGTGGTCGGGTGTCTCCAGCCGAGGCGGTCAAGCCATCCGCGCAGCGACTTGATAACCTTGTCCGCGTCCGAGGAGGTGAGCCATTGCAGGGCTTGCACCTTCGTCATGCGCTTGCAGTGAGCGACCAGAGCTTCCTCAGAAGGGTCGCGCAGCGCGCCGAGATGATAGAGGTTCAGCCACAAAGCGCGGATTTTCGTGCTCTGCTCATCGTCACAGCGCGGCCGCTTGCCGGCACGTTTTGAAGTGGAGACGAAGCCGAGGCGTTCAAATTCCTTCACCACCTTCTCCAGCTCCAGCTCGCTCATGTCTTTGGTGCTGCTTTTCTTGGTGACGCGCACGAGCATGGCACGGTAGCTGTCTTCCTCCATGCAGACCCTTTTCTTGGCGACATGGATGAGTTTAATCAGCTGATTGCGGGGTGCGTAGATGCGTTTAACGATGACTGCCATGTCACACCGCCGCGAAGTCTAGGCTAAGGCTCTGCCAAGGCGCAGCGAGGTCAGCACGACGGTAGAAGCGGATGTATTGCTTCGTCGAGATAGTCTGCATGGAGTCCGCAATGGCCTTCATAGCTTCCGGCCACTTCTCATGCTTGATGTCAAGCTGGCGCAACGAGAGGATGCTGGCGCGGTTCACCTGTCCTGCCTTATCAACGCGGAATGCGTGGTTGACCAAGGCAAGGATGGTATCATTCACGCCCTCGCTGGAGTCCTTGATGCACTCGTCGATGATGCTTTTGGCGATTTGCAGTTCTGGCCCGAAGGCGATGGTGTCCGCCACTTGCACTTGCACTTTGGTGAGCGTGTCGTAGGACAGGAACGTCATGTTGCCTTTCTTGCCGCGCATCACTTGCTTGTACTCTCCGGCGAGCAGCTGCACGAAGGCGTTTACATCCTCGAAAGACCCGATGCGGAAAGCTGCGAGAGCTTTGTGCAGCTCATTCGCTTTGTCGAAAAGGCTCAGCACCAAGTCGTCGCGCAGCTTGTCCTGCGGTTTCACCATGCCGATCGGCACGGGAATGCCCTCGTGGTTAATCATGTGTTGAGCGTTGCTCATAGCGGTTTTGTCCTTTCGATAGTTTTGAAGACGAGGCGAGACTTCTTCGCCTTGTCAAAGCGGATGACGTTCTTTGGCAGGTTCTCCGGCAGAACGCGTAGGTGCGGCGGAATCATCTGCGCTTCGAGCAGCTCGGCCTCATCCTTCCACTGTTCCAGATGAATCAGCAGGAGCTTGAGGTCGGCTAATTTGACGATGACACGCTCTGGATCACCGGTGACGGCTTGGGTCGGAATGCAGACCGCCCATGCCAGAACTCGTCTCAGACCTTCTGCAATCATGACGCCCTCCCTTTGTTGTTCGGGCAGCGGCGGCACTCCCGAAAGAGTGACACTGCCAGATGGTTGCCGGAGTTATAGGGTTTGGCTTGCTGCTGGAGACATTGACTGCCGCTGATCGCGCCTAGGATCGGGCAGGTAATGCCTCCAGCCATTAACGCGGTTTCAACGCGGCTTTTAACCGCCTCCATATCGCCCTTATAATTGCCGCGCAGCACTTGGTTGATCAGGGATGCCGAGCGGCCGATCTTCTTTGCAGCGGCCACCTGAGTGTGCTCATTGCAATAGCTGGCCAGACGCTCCACCCACTCCGGCAGCGGGTTCCAATGTGCGGCGGCGATGGATTGAGCATCTACGGTCTTAGGATTGCACATCGCCAACCTCCTTGCGCCACACCACCTTGCGGAGGTTAGGGTCGTAGACCTCTCTTCGGTCTTTCCCGATGACAGGCGCGAGTGGGCCGCTGTCCTTGCTTGGTGGCATGACGTATTTCTCAGGGGTTAGCGGGCTGTCTCCCGCCACCTTCCGCAGATAGCCCGCATTCCGCAGGGAGTGGATATAGCCCACCGTGGCGTTCTTCGTGGTTTTGGCCACGAGGCATACGTCACGCCAGTCGAAAGGAGCTTTGCCGATGACTTTCAATGCACTCCAGATACGCTGGCGGGCGGTCTGCTTGAGCGTCACGCCCTCTCTGTTCAGCAGAGGGCGAAGACGGGAAGCCTTCAGCACGGTGTAGGTGGTTACCTCACGGAAGGGGTCTTCCGGCTTGGTTTCCCGCAGGTAGCCCGCCGCGACCAAGGATTTGAGATAAACCACCACAGAGGACTTGTGCATCTTCACGTCACCTGCGATCTCGTGGCGCGTAAAGCTCTTGCGGGCAAGCATCGCCTCCCACATTCCATCGCGGTCGCTGGTGTACTTCACCTTGGCCATTAGAACCTCCGAACGGCGGGAGGGTTGGCGGACTGGAGCGGACGGTTGCCCCAATCTTTCGAGGTGACGGTTGTCCAGCCTTCAGCCTTGGCTTCATACGCGATGCGGTCAAGGTTCGTTACGATGCGGCGGACGGAGCCAGCCGCTTCCTTGACCAGACGGTTCACCAGCGCATCGTCCAGCGTCAGCTGTGGGGCATAGTGGTCAACCAAAGAGCGGACATCATCGGCGTCAGCGGGAAGAGCTTGCGCCCAATCCAATACACGGCCGTGGAAACGCTCGAAGGGGCGGAGTTTCTGCGGCAGCTGCTCTTCACCGATGAGCACCACTGCCGTGCGGCTCTGCTCATAGATGTCGCGTACCACTTCAATCAAGCCGCGCGCCACGAGGTTATCTGCTTCGTCCAGCAAGAGTGGACGTTGGGAGACGGCAAGGTCTTCGCTCACTTGGTCGGCCATCGCAGCGATGGTCGCAGCGGCGGCGATGCCCTGTTGCTTTAGGATGGCGGCAAGAAAAGCCTTCTTCGTCCATACGGAGCGCACTTCGATGTAGATGCCGTGGTGCTGCGCATTGACGTAGCCGACGGCAGTAGACTTGCCGAAGCCGCTTGGGCCGCTGAAAGTGCCGATGCCTGGAAGATGGGAGTCACGGTTCTTCAGACGCTCCAGCAGCTCTTCCAAAACGGAGATATTCCGCAGCGGTGCAGCACCTGTGTTGATGGGGGTATTGATTTTAT
>VGDC01000049.1 GCA_016869895.1 Alphaproteobacteria bacterium | reverse complement strand
TGGATGCAGCAGCAGGAACGGATTACGCCACCGCCACATACGATATCGGCAATAAGACAATCGCCTGCGCCATCAACTTCCTGAATGTGTATTGAGGTCGGCGGCAGCAACCGCTTCTTTTCCATAGGCCACGAAACTGGGATTCTCGAAACCCGCCTTGCCGTAGCGTAGGGGCTCGCCATCGAGCGTCAACACGCGGCCACCCGCAGCTTCCAGAATGGCCTGCCCTGCGGCGGTGTCCCATTCCATGGTGCGGCCGAAACGCGGATAGGCATCCGCCGCGCCTTCCGCCACCACGCCGAATTTGAGTGAACTCGAGGCCTGCTTGCGGGAAACGACCGTCTTGCCCTCCAGCCACGCATCCACCTGTGGAGTCTTATGCGCCATGCTGACGATGACATCCATACCCTCTTCCGGCGCGACACGGGCGGAGATGCGGCGCGGAGCTTCCTTGGGCTTCTGGCGGTAGGCGCCGAAAGCCTCGCTGCCATAATATAACACGCCCGTCACAGGGATATAGAGCACGCCGAAGACGGGTTTTCCCGCATCGATGAGGCCGATATTCACGGTGAATTCGCCGCTCTTGCGGATGAAACTTTTCGTGCCATCCAGTGGATCGACCAGCCAGAAACGCCCCGTCTCGTCCATCGCCGGTTTTTCGCCCTCTTCGGAGACGATGGGGATTTCCGGTGCCCAGCGCGCCAGCGCATTCACGATGAATGCATTGGCGGCGAGGTCGGCATCCGTCACCGGAGAATAGTCCGATTTCTCGATGGCTTCCCAATCCCCGCTGTCGTAATAACGCATGATGCCTTCGCCCGTGCGCACGGCCAATTCGCAGATGGAGTTGATGAGGGGTTTGTAGAAGGTCATGGCGAGCAGGTTTTTCCCAGCTTTTGTGCTGCGTTGCAATAGTTCTTTTATTCGCTTATTTCGCTTTCAACTCACGGCGAAATCAGGTAGTGAGGATGGCATAGGTTAGCTCACAATTCTATGGAAATGACTATGGACCAGTACCGCAAGAAATTCAAAACCTATGTCGAACGCATCGTCGATGCACTGCCCGCCAAGGGAGGCAAGGAACTCGCGTACCTCACGCGCCAGTTCTTCGACAAGATGCCCGTGCTGGAGCTGGAAGTCATCAACCCCAAGGACGCGGCAGCCGCCGTGGCCGCCAGCCGCGATTTCATCGCCGAGCGCAAAGCGGGCGTGCCCAAAATCCGCATCTTCTCGCCAACCCTGAAAAAGGACGGCTGGGAAACCGACCGCACGGTCATCCAGATCCTCACCGATGACATGCCCTTCCTCGTGGATTCCATCTCCACCGAGTTGGCGCGCCACGAACTCAACGTCTATCAGCTGGTGCACCCCATCCTGCGTGTGAAACGTGATGCGAAGGGCAAGCTGGTGAGCATTCCCGATCCCGCATCGGCAAAGGGCAAGGATGAGACGCATGAATCCTTCATGCATATCGAAACCTCCACCCCGCCGGAATCCCTGAGCCACAAGCAGCTCATCGCCGATCTGACGGGCGTGCTGGCAGCGGTGGCCGTCGTGGTCGCCGACTGGAAGCCCATCATGGCGAAGGTGGAAGAGAACATCGCCATCGTGCAGAACGCCCCCAAGAAGTTCAAGAAGGAGGACGTGCAGGAAGTCACCGACTTCATCAGATGGCTGGCATCGAACAACTTCATCTTCATGGGCTATGTGTCCTATGATTTCGGCACGCAGAAGAAGGCGTCGTTCCAGGCGGTGAAAGGCTCGGAGAAAGGGCTTTTCAAGCTGACCGATTCCGACCTGCGCCCCAAAGGCCTTTCCGCCCTGCCGCCGGAAGTGCAGCACTTCCTAAAGACCCCGAACCTCATCGAAATCACCAAGGCGAACACCAAATCCAAGGTGCACCGCCCTGTTTACCTCGATTACATCAGCGTCAAACGCTTCGATGACAAAGGCGAAGTCATCGGCGAGAACCGCTTCCTCGGCATGTTCACCTCGCGGGTGTATTACCAGTCCATCGAGGATATCCCCATCGTGCGCCGCAAGGTGGAACGCACGCTGGAACACGCCAATTTCGAGCCTGCCAGCCACAACGGCAAGGCCTTCAAAGCCATCATGGAGTTCTTCCCCCGCGACGAACTGTTCCAGACCTCCGAAAGCGACCTGTTCGACACGGGCATGGGCGTATTGTCCCTCGACGCCCGCCCCGCCGTGCGCCTTTTCCCGCGCAAGGACCTGTTCGAACGCTTTGTGAGCTGCTTGCTTTATGTGCCCCGCGAACGCTTCTCCACATACTTGCGCGAGAAGGTGCAGGACATTCTGGAAGCCGCCTATAACGGTAAGGTGACGCAGTATTACACGCAGGTGACCGATTCGCCGCTGGCGCGCGTCCACCTCATCATCACCACCAATCCCGGCCATGTGCCCGAAGTGGACATCGCGAAAATCGAGGACACCATCGCCAAGGTGACCAACCTGTGGAGCGATGCGCTGGGCGAAGACCTCGTGCGCAAATACGGCAACAAACGCGGCGATAGCCTCTTCCGCACTTATAAGAACGCCTTCCCCGCCAGCTATGTATCCCAATACGGCTCGGATAGTGCGGTGTTCGACATCGAGAAGATGGAACAGGCGCGCGCTTCCAATGGCCTTGCGCTCGACCTTTTCCGCAAGAAACAGGACGATGCGAACCATATCCGCCTGAAGCTCTATAATCCCACGACACAGGTGCCGCTTTCCGACGTGCTGCCGATGCTGGAGAACATGGGTTTCCGCGTGCTCGACGAGACCCCCTATCCCATCACCCTCGCCGATGACGCGAACACCACCATCTGGGAGCGCGACTTGCGTCTGACCATGGCGGGTGTGGAAACGCTCGACGAACAGGCCGTGAAACCCATCTTCGAAGAAGCCCTCGCCAAAGTCTGGGACGGCAGCGTGGAGAACGACGGATTCAACTCCTTGGTACTGAAAGCCGGTCTGCAATGGCGCGAAGTGGTGCTGCTGCGCGCCTATAGCAAATACCTGAAACAGACGGGTCTGACCTATAACCAAGACTTCCTCGTGAACGCACTGACCAACCATTCCGCCGTGGCGCGCATGCTGGTCGATCTGTTCGACACGCGCTTCAACCCCGCCGGAAAAGCCGCTGACCGCGCGAAGAAAAGCGAAACCATCGCCAAGGCCATCGCCGCCCATTTGGAGAAGGTGTCCAACCTTGCGGAAGACCGCGTCATCCGCCTGTTCCAGAACGCCATCGAATCCACCCTGCGCACCAACTTCTACCAGAAGGATGCGAACGGCGGCACGAAAGACTATATCTCCTTCAAATTCGATTCCCGCGCCTTGCTGGAACTGCCGCTTCCGCGCCCGTTCCGCGAAATCTTCGTCTACTCCATCCGCATCGAAGGCATCCACCTGCGTGGCGGCAAAGTGGCGCGCGGCGGCCTTCGCTGGTCCGACCGTCCGGAAGATTTCCGCACCGAAGTGCTCGGCCTCGTGAAAGCCCAGCAGGTGAAGAACGCCATCATCGTGCCACTCGGCTCGAAGGGTGGTTTCGTGCTGAAACAAGCGCCGACCGCAGACAAAGGCCGCGAGGCCTTCATGGCGGAGGGTGTGGCCTGCTACAAGACCTTCCTGCGCGGTCTGCTCGATGTGACCGATAACATCGTCGCAGGCAAGATCATCCCGCCGAAGAATGTGGTGCGACATGATGAGGATGATCCGTATCTGGTCGTCGCCGCTGATAAAGGCACCGCGACCTTCTCCGACTATGCCAACAGCATTTCGCTGGAATACGGCTTCTGGCTGGGCGATGCCTTCGCTTCGGGCGGCTCGGCGGGCTATGACCATAAGAAAATGGGCATCACCGCGCGTGGCGGCTGGGTCTCCGTCATGCGCCATTTCAGCGAAATGGGCAAAGACATCACCAAAGAAGACTTCACCTGCGTCGGTATCGGCGATCTGGCGGGTGACGTCTTCGGCAACGGCGCGCTGCTTTCTAAGCACATGAAGCTGGTGGCCGCCTTCAACCATATGCACATCTTCCTTGACCCTGAGCCCGACGCGGCGAAGAGCTACAAGGAACGCGAGCGCATGTTCAACCTGCCGCGCTCGTCGTGGACGGATTATGATGCGAAGCTCATCTCTAAGGGCGGCGGCATCTATGCCCGCAGCGAGAAGAGCATCCCCATCAGCAAGGAAGTGCGCAACGTGCTCGGCCTTGATGCGACCGTGACCAGCCTTGCGCCGGACGCGCTCATCAAAGCCATCCTGAAAGCCCCCGTAGACCTGCTGTGGAACGGCGGTATCGGCACGTATGTGAAAGCCAAGACCGAAAGCCACGAGGATGTGGGCGACCGCGCCAACAACCCCTTACGCATCAATGGCGAAGACCTGCGCTGCAAAATCGTCGGCGAAGGCGGAAACTTGGGCTTCACCCAGCGTGGCCGCATCGAATACGCCCGCAAAGGTGGCCGCATCAACACCGATGCGCTCGACAACTCCGCTGGCGTGAGCTGCTCTGACCATGAGGTGAACATCAAGATCGCGCTGACCGCCGCCATCGAGAACGGCAGCCTGAAGCGTGATAAACGCGATAAGTTCCTCGCGGGCATGACCGATAATGTCGCCGAGCTGGTACTGCGCGATAACCAATTGCAGAACCAGGCACTTTCCAACGCAGAAGCACAGGGGCATAAGATTCTCGAATCCCGCGCCCGTGTCATCCGCGCGATGGAGAAGAGCGGTTTGCTCAACCGTGAAATCGAGTTCCTGCCCTCCGAGGAAGAACTGGCGGATCGCCGCACGAAGAAAATCGGCTTCACCCGACCGGAACTCGCCGTCATCCTTGCTTACAGCAAACTCGACCTTTACGAGAAACTCCTGCACTCCACCGTGCCGGATGATCCGTATTACGAGAAAGATCTGCTGGAATATTTCCCACGCGATATGCAGAAGCACTACGCCAAGGAAATCTGCGCCCATCCGCTGCGCCGCGAAATCATCGCCACGGTGCTGACCAACAGTTTCATCAACCGCGTGGGCAGCGGCTTCTTCCAAGTCGTCTCCGAAGACAACGGCGTTCCCGCCTGCGACGTAGCACGCTCGCTGACCATCGCCCGCGATGCCTTCCAGCTGGATAAGCTCTGGGAAGACATCGAAGGCCTGACAGGCAAGGTGAAGCCGGAACTGCAAGCGAATATGTTCGTGGAGATCAACGCCTTCGTCGGGCGCATCACCAGCTGGTTCCTGCGCAACTATCCACAGCCCATCGACATCTCCTCGGCCATGGCGAGCTTCGCGCCCGGCATCCGCGAATTCGCGTCGCTTTCCGACAAAATCGTGTCGGAGAACGCGCGAAAAGTCGTGGAACGCAAGTACCATGCCTTCTTGGAGGCTGGCGTGCCGCAGGCACTCGCCAAGCGCGTGGCAGACCTTGCGGTCTTGTCCTCCGCGTGTGACGTGGTGCGCGTGTCGCTCAACATCAAACTGCCCATCAAAGCGGTCGGCCAGATTTACTTCGAAATTGGCCAGCGTCTGCGTCTTGGCTGGTTGCGTGATGTGGCAAGCCGCGCCGGTGCGGATAGCTATTGGGATCGCGTGGCGACGGCCTCGCTCGTCAACGACCTCTTCGACCAGCAGCGCCGCCTGACGCTACAGGTCATCGGCGGTATGACGAAGAAGGACGATGCGGAGAAAGCCATCGAGAAATGGCTGGATAAGAACGCGAGTCCCGTGGAACGCTTCAACCAGTTCGTGAATGATCTGGCGGGCATCGAGAACGTCGATTTCGCGATGCTTATCATCGCGATGCGTAACCTCGACCATATCTTCTCCGCGACCATCGCTGAACACGCGGCGTGAGTATTGTGTTGCCCCGTGAAATGCTCCTGCATTTCACATGGGATTTAACTAGAAAGGCAGATGGATAACCATCTGCCTTTCGCGCTTAAATGCTTCGCTGGCTCATGGCTGCGCGGCCTGCTGGCCGCGGGTGCCAACTTCGACGCTGTCATAAGCATAGGATTTTCGATGCTGCACGAGGCAACCAAAGCGAAGGCGAGGAGTGTACACGCAAGTACATGACCGAGCCTGAGTCTGCGGGATAACGACGTGCAGCGCGGAAAGCCTGTGCTTAATGTCTAAAGTGGCGGATGCCGGTGGTGACCATCGCCATGCCGTACTGGTCGGCGGCGGCGAAGACCTCTTCATCGCGGATGGAGCCACCCGGCTGGATGAGCGCGGAAATGCCGTGTTCCGCCGCCAGATGGATATTATCCGCGAAGGGGAAGAAGGCATCGGAGGCTAGCGCAGCACCCACGACGGATAGCCCCGCTTCTTTCGCCTTCAATGTGGCGATGCGGACGGAATCGACGCGGCTCATCTGCCCTGCGCCGATACCGACGGTCGCGCCGTCCTTCACCAACACGATGGCGTTGGATTTCACATGTTTCGCCACCGCGAAGGCGATGCGCATATCCTGCTCTTCCTGCTGGCTGGGCGCGCGTTTGGAGACGGTCTTGAGGTCAGCCTCCACCAATGTTGCGCGGTCTTCATCCTGCACCAGCACGCCACCCGCTATGGGCTTCAGCGTCCAACGCGGAGTTGTCGGCGCAAGATCGCGGATGACCAGCAGTCGCAGGTTCTTTTTCTTCTCCAATAGTGCCTTTGCCTCGTCGCTCGCGCCGGGGGCGATGATGACCTCCACGAACAAACCGCCCATCACTTCCACCGTCGCTGCATCCAACGGTCGGTTGAGCGCGATGATGCCGCCGAAGGCACTCTGCGGATCACAGGCCAGCGCGCGGCTGAAGGCATCCACCTGCGTGGCGGCGACGGCCACACCGCAGGGGTTGGCATGTTTGATGATGGCTACGGCGGGTTCGGAGAACTCCTGCACCAGCTGATAGGCGGCATCGGTATCGTTGAGGTTATTATAGCTCAGTTCCTTGCCTTGCACTTGCTCAGCTGCGGCAAGGCCTTCCTCCGCGCCCGACCAGACATACCACGCAGCGGATTGATGCGGGTTCTCGCCATAACGCAGCACCTGTTTCAGCTTCGCGGTGACAATGAGCTGCTCAGGGAAGCTCTCGCCCGCCTGCTGCGCAAACCACTGGGCAATCGCGGCATCATAAGCCGCCGTGCGCGCATAGGCCTTGCCCGCCAACCATTTGCGCAAAGCGAAAGTCGTCGCGCCGCCGTTCTCCGCCAGAATCTCCAAAACCTGCGCATAATCCGCCACATCGGTAATAATAGCTACATCCGCATGATTCTTCGCAGCAGAACGCACCATGGCTGGCCCGCCAATATCGATGTTTTCTACGCAGTCTTCGTATGCTTCCTGCGAAATCTGCTGATTTCGCAATGAAGCGCCGCTCAAGGCTGGGTCGGCCTGCTGGCCTCCCTTTGCACCACCTGCATATTTCGCGACGGTCTGCTCGAAGGGGTAGAGATTCACCACCACGAGGTCGATGTCGGTGATGCCATGTGCGTCCATCGCGTCGCGATGCGCCGCATCATCACGTTTGCCAAGCAATCCGCCATGGATTTTGGGATGCAGCGTCTTCACGCGGCCATCGAGCATTTCGGGGAAACCCGTATGCTCGGACACGTCCTTCACCGCCAGACCCGCTTTGCGCAGCGCATCCGCCGTGCCACCCGTGGAAAGCAGCTCCACCCCATGTTTCGCCAGCCCTTCAGCGAATGCCACCAGCCCTGTCTTGTCCGAAACGGAGAGCAATGCGCGTTTGACGGGACGAAGATCGACAGCGGACATGGAGAACCTCAGGATGGCAGGATGAATTCAGGGACAAGGGATTTCAGCTTCTCTACCGCAAGCTGGGGACGGCGTTTCTGGCAGAAGGATTCCAACTCGGCAAGGGATTTCTCCAGCCTACGGAAATCCACCTTACGGGTGCAGGCGAGCAGGATGCCCTGTTGGGACGTGGGCACAGGGCTTTCCGAAGGGTGGAACAATTCCTCATACAGCTTCTCGCCAGGGCGAAGGCCGCTATAGACGATATGCACATCCACATTCGGCTCCAGCCCTGCAAGGCGAATCATCTGCAAGGCCAGCTCCTCGATGCGCACGGGCTGTCCCATATCCACCACGAAGATGAGGCCGTTATGGGTCTGCTCCGGCTGCGCGCCAAGGGCGGCGGCTTGCAGCACCAGCGCCACCGCCTCGCGGATGGTCATGAAATACCGCACCATATCGGGGTGGGTGACGGTGATGGGCCCGCCCTGTTTCAGCTGCTTCTGGAACAGCGGCACGACGGAACCCGTGGAACCAAGCACATTCCCGAACCGCACCGTGACGAAACGGGTTTGCCCACGGGCTTTCTCGTCTTCGCCGAGGGACTGGCAATAGCTTTCCGCCAGCCGCTTCGTCGCGCCCATGACATTGGCGGGGTTCACGGCCTTATCGGTGGAGATGAGCACCATCGCCGCCACCTTGTGACGCACGCAGGCATCGGCGATGTGTTTCGTGCCGAAGACATTGGTGAGGATGGCTTCTTCGGGGTTGCCCTCCGCCAGCGGCACATGCTTGATGGCGGCGGCGTGGAAAACGATCTGCGGGGTGAACTCATCGAAGATGCGCTCGATATTCGCGCGGTCTCGCACATCCGCCAGCAGCGCGTGACGACGCAGAGATGGCACGGTATCCGCCAATTCGCGGTCAATGCGGTAGAGGTTATATTCCGCATGGTCGGCCAGAATCAGCGATTCAGGCTGGAAACCCGCAATCTGACGCACCAATTCACTGCCAATGGAACCACCCGCGCCCGTCACCAGCACCCGCTTGCCCTGCACCAATTCCTGCATGGCGCGGGTGTCGTGCACCGTCTGGGCGCGACCCAGTAAGTCCTCCACCGCGACAGGGCGGATTTCCTGCGCATCGGCGATGCCCGCCTTGAATTCGGTCAAGCGCGGCAGGCGGGCAAGGGGGATGTTCTCGCGATTGGCGATTTCCAGCAAAGCGCGCATGCGCTCGCCATCCAGCGAATCATCCGCCACCACGATACGCTGGGGGCGCAGCCCACGGCGCGTAAGCTGCCCTAGAAGCTGCGAAAGCCTGTCCAAACCGGAATGGATTTCCACCTCCAGCATATGCTGGCCGTCGAAGCGCGGATTATCTTCGGCAATCGCCACCGGACGATAAAGCGAACGCGGGTTGCGCTTCGTCTCGCGGATGAAGAACTCGGCGTTCTCATTCGCGCCGATGAGCAGCACGGGAATGCGACTTTCGGGACGCAGGGTGAAATTCAGCCCGACGATGTGATCCTTGAGGATGCGGTAAGCGAAACGCGGCGCGCCCAGCATCGCCAGCAGCACCAGCCAATGGATGGCAGGCACGGAGCGGGGGATGCCTTCAAGGCGGTTATAGAAGAACATCGCGCAGTAGAAGAGGAAAACGGCGATGGTGACCGCGCGGGTGAGCACAA
>VGDC01000048.1 GCA_016869895.1 Alphaproteobacteria bacterium | reverse complement strand
ATGTTGCAAGCGGGCGCGACCGCGACCGCCTTGCTGCTGCTGGGTCTGGTGCTCCTCGCTTTGGCCATGTGGGTCTGGCGCGTCACTTCGCCGCAGACCTTCACGGGGAAAGCGATTGTGCTGATTCTGCTGGCGGCATTGACCGCCGCGCCTTTGACGCTCTTCCCGTCCTCCATCATGCAGCCCGCCAGTGTGGAAAAGGACGAGGGCGCTTTATCCTATGACCCCGCTAAGCTGGATTCGCTCCGTGAAGAGGGCAAGCCCGTCTTCGTCTATGTCACTGCCGCATGGTGCATCACCTGTAAGGTGAGCGAGCGCGTCGCGCTGAACGACAAATCCGTGAAGGATTTCTTCGCTTCGGAAGGTATCACCACCATGGTCGCCGATTGGACGAGCGAAGACCCCGCAATCACCGCCTTCCTTGAGCAATATGGCCGCGCCGGAGTACCGCTTTATGTCTATTACCCCGCGGATGGCAGCGCGCCGCGCATCCTTCCGCAGTTGTTAACCCCCGCTACCGTCATTGATCATCTAAAAGGAGAATCCTGATGTTCGCTACCGCCTTGAAGAAAACCTTCGCCGCCGCTGCCGTCGCCGCGCTGGTTAGCCTGCCTGTTGCCGCTTTCGCTGCGGCGGCTGTCGGTTCCCCCGCACCGGAATTCTCCGGCAAGACCTCCGAAGGAAAAACCGTTTCGCTCAGCGATTATAAAGGCAAGGTCGTCGTGTTGGAATGGACGAACCCTGGTTGCCCCTTCGTGCGCAAACATTATGATGGCAAGAACATCCAGACCCTGCAGAAGGACTACACCGCCAAGGACGTGATCTGGTTGACCGTCAACTCCTCCGCCAAAGGCAAGCAGGGGCATCTGGAAGGGGACGCGCTGAAGGGCGAACCCGCCAAGGAAGGCATCGCTTCCACTGCCTATATCTCTGACGAGACCGGCCAGATCGGCCAGCTTTACGGCGCGAAAGTCACCCCGCACCTGTTCATCATCGGCAAGGATGGCAATATCGCCTATAACGGCGGCATCGACAGCATCGCCAGCACCGACCCCGAAGACATCTCCAAAGCCGAGCCTTATGTGAAAACCGCGCTGGATGAAGTCTTGGCTGGCAAGCCCGTCACCAACGCCACCACGAAGCCTTATGGCTGCGGCGTGAAATACACCGACGCCGAAAACCACAAGCACTAAGCTTTGGTTGAACCGAAAAGCCCGTCACGGCTCGGCTGTGATGGGCTTTTTCTCGCCGTCAGCCAGCCCCGCTAGCACGGCTTTTCCTTTCGCGTCATAGGCGAAGATGCCGTATTTCGCGGCCTGATAACGCTCCCTCAAGCCTTCCTGAAACAGGAAACTATCAGGGCGCAGGGTGATGCTGCCATGCCGCGCGTGATACGGCAATTTCATCTGTCCGGCGGTCAGCGGCGTGCCATCATCGAAGCGGATGAAACGGGCGATGCCTTCCGCATCCTTCTGCAGCACCACATGGCTATTGGCGTGTTCCTTCGGCGCTTTCAAATCGCGGGTGAGGGCGAAGCCGAGGCGCATATAATCCCCCTGCATCAACGAGCGGGGATCGACCGGAGCGAGCTCGACCAGCATGGTCTCGCCATGGGCAAGTACCGCCTCTTTTTCGTATATCGCATAGTTCAACCCTGCGAAAACGCCCAGTCCCAGCAGGAAAACGATAAGGTTGCGGCGCATATCAGGCCTCCTTCTTGGCGGTGAGGTGGAGCTGCCAGCGGGCGAGAAGCAAGAGCGCGCCGCTTCCGGCAAGAATGGTCGATTTGACGAGCAGGGTCATATCCAGATTATAATAGAACAACCAGATGAACCCTGCGAAAGCCAGCGCACCGTTGATGAGCAGCGGGCGTTCGTGATTGCCGTATCCCAGCACCATCAACCCGATGGCCAGCAGGATTCCCGGCGTCGCCAGCGTGCCGAGTGCGATGATACCCGCACAGGCCAGCAGCAGGTTCGGCGATGCTTTCACTTTCGCGATTCCCCCCGCCATCCAGATGGTGATGGCCAAAAGCGCGATGGTCAGCCCCAGCGTGATGGGATAGAGCGAGAAAGCGGCGGGTTTATAGAATATCGGTGACAGGCTGGCAAGCACCGTCAACCCTACCAGCATGGATAGGATCGCATCGCGCAACGGGCGCAGCATCACCGGATAATGCGGGCGGGCGAAGAACCACGCCGCACACGCCAGTAGCAACAGATAATAGATGTTGAAAGGCATATCAAAGCCCGACAGCGCCTTGAACCGCTCATAGAGAATGCACAACAGCAGCAGCCCAAGGGTCGCGAGTGCCGAGACATAACGGTCGATATAGAAGCGCGAGAAAGGATAGGTGACGGCGGTGATGGCGGCGGTCGCCCCGAATACCCGCCAAATCCAGCTGGAATCCCGCATGAACAGGAAATCGCCTTTTCCCGCCACCGCCCAGATGAGCAGCACCTTGCCCAAAGCCAGCAGCATCAGGGTCGTCTGCGTCACGAAAGTGTCGCCCAGCGTTTCCATCCGTTCTTCGCTGCGGCTGGAGAAATACAGCGCCGAAGCGGTGAATATCCCGCCCCAGATGGCCATGCCCAGCGGTTCGCGCAAGTCGATGATATGCACCGCCCCAAGGAACGACAGGAACATGCTCATCGCCATGAACGCGCCCAGCGCGCCCAAGGCTTGCAGATAGCGGGGCAGGCGTTCGCTTTCGCCCCATGTGGCGGCGTATTTCGCCAATGGGGAATCCGGAGCGGCGTTCCATTCGCTAAGCAATGCTTCGCGGCTGATGTGGTCGTTACGCATGGTTAGCCTCCATTTCTTTGGCCGTCTTGCGCAGGTATCGCATCATCACCGCGAATACACCGAGGATGATGAACCCGCCGAAGAGATATGCCGCTTCCGCGCGCATGGGAATCAGCTCGAAGATGAGGATGAGCGCGTGGATTGCGCCTGCGAAGACCAGCAGCGACACCGCGCGGATGCGGGGGATGATGAAACGATACAGATAGAACAGCCCACCCAGCACTCCTGCGCCGATGATTCCGCGCAGCCACAGCAGTTCATACGAATCCCGAACGTAGTGTGAGTTGAAGTTCAAAAGCCATTCCGCCACGGGAATCGACGCCGAGAAGGTGATGACCATCAGCAAGGCCATGCGCAGCCACGGCGCGGCCAGCCACTGGCCGCCGTTCCTGTGCAACACCTCGCCCGTCAGCAGGAAGGGCAGGTTGAAGCCCACGAAGAGCATCGGCGCCCAGTGCATCAGCGGGTCGTTCCACGCGAATTCCTGTTCCAGCCACATCGCCAGCCCCGTGTTCGCCACCACCAGCCACAACGCCCAGAGCGGCGCGTTCCGTCCCACCACCGTCCATCCGGCGATGAAGATGGCCCATGCCACGAAGAGCTGATAAGCATCCGCCCCTGTCTGGTATATCTGCCCGAACACCGCGAGGAACACACCCACGAGGAACGCCGCAGCGGTCAGCAGATATTGTCCGGCGGGTTTGCTCACGTCCAGTGCCAATGCGGCGATGAGGCACAGCGCGATGCCCAGCTCCACACTGCCCAGCTTCATCAGCGGGGTCAGCACCGCCCAGTTGAAGGCATAGAAATAGAGGATAGCAGCTAAGATGAGGCTGCCGCCCGTGGCACTTAGCATCCGCCCGATCCACAGCCGCCAGCGGTCGTGGGGATTCAGGCGGTCGAGCGCGGCGTTGCGCTGTTCTTCCGTTATCAACCCCTTTCGGAAACACGCCTCCACCCAGTCCGGCGTGGCGATATTCTGCTCTGAAAGCATGATTCCCTCCCTTTAAGGGTTGATTTTCTGTGAGCATAGCTTAGTATTGCTCAATGTTCAATATAAATTATTAGGTGTTCAGAATATGGCGCGCAGATCGGACCACACACGGGCGGAACTGGAAGAAATGGCCATCCAAGCGGGTTTGGAGCTGTTGGAGGAGGGCGGATTGGCGCATTTCAGCGCGCGCAAGGTCGCCACGAAAATCGGCTATACCATCGGCACGATCTATAACGTCTTCGGCACCCATGACAACTTCCTGCTCAAGATGAACGCCCGCACGCTGGATGAGTGGTATGAGAGGATGAACGCCGCCGCCCATAACCCCGTGGGCAACCCGCTGCATAACATCGCCCATGCCTATATCGCCTATAGCCGCGAGCATTATCACCGCTGGATTACCCTCTTCGAGCACCACATGCAGGACGATGCGCCACTGCCCAGCTGGTTCACCCCGAAAATCACCCGCTTCTTCATTCTGGTGGAGGACATCCTCCGCCGCGAAGAGGGCGGGGACGAGGTCGCTCTGAAGCGCGGCGCGCGCATGCTCTGGTCTGCCATCCACGGCATCGCCGTGCTTTCCGCCACCAAGAAGCTCGATTTGGTGACGCAGGAATCCGCCGATAAACTCGCCATCGAATCGGTGGATTACTTCATCGCAGGGGTGAATGCTTGAGAAAGTGGATAGCCCTCTTTCTGCTTTTTTGCATGGCATTCCCCATGAAGGCTTACGCCGATAAACAGAATTTGGTGGAGGAGTCGCCGTATATGCAGAAGCAGAAAGAAGGCATCGTCCTTCTCCACGGCATTTTTCTGAGTAAGCGCAGCATGGCTTTGCTGGCGCACCGCCTCCGCAAGCAGGGCTATGACATCCTCAACCTCGATTACCCTTCCACGCGCCAGCCCATCGCCACGCTGGCCGAGGGTATCCACCCGCCGGTGCAGGCATTCGCGGCTAAGGTTGATAAAGTCCATTTCGTGGGTTTTTCGCTGGGCGGGTTGATAATCCGCGCCTATCTGAATCAGCATCGGCCGGAGAATCTGGGGCGCGTGGTCATGCTCGGCACACCCAACCATGGCAGCGATTTCGCCGATTGGCTGGGGGATTTCGCGCCGTATCTTTATCTTTACGGCCCCGCAGGACAGCAGCTGGGCACGAACCCCGCGTTGACGGAGCGGCTCTTCGGTCAGGTGGATTATGCATTGGGTATCGTCGCGGGGCAGACGCGCCTTGACCCTCTGGCCAACCGCATCTTCCGCCAGCCCCATGATGGTAAAGTCTCCGTGGAAAGCACCAAGCTTGAAGGCATGGCCGACCACCGCGTGGTTTCCAGCGGCCACACCCTGCTCATCTACCGCCCGCTGGTGGCGAGACTGGTGGCCGGTTTCCTGCGCGATGGCCGATTCCCTACCTCCTGAGGTTGTGGCAAATATGCCACTGGAAATACGCAAGGAATTGTACCGGAAGGTAGCGCGTTGACGCATCTTTATGCTCCGTTTATCTTGTCGGTGATAATTCCAACGTGAGCATTTCCCATGCAAAAACCGCTGCTTTCCCTTCTCCTCGCCACTGCCTTCGCTTTTCCCGCTGTCGCTGCGGATGGCAAGAATGCTTACGTCGGCGCTTATGGCATCCTCGGCTTCGCCCAGCAGGGCAATGTCGAGCGTTTCCCCGCACAGCCGACCCCCATCGATGACTCCAGCGATTCCGGCGGCATCAACGGTGGCGTGGGCGCATGGCTCGGATATGACTGGAAGGACAACGGCCTTCCCATCCGCACCGAGCTTGCCGCCACCTGGCGCTACCGCCACGATATGAACATCCTCTTCACCCAAGCGGGCGGCGTCGCCCTCTTCGGCGCGAAATCCGACATCAGCACCACCGATGTCATCGCCAGCGTGCTCTATGACATCCCCGTCAGCTGGGCGGTGAAGCCTTATGTAGGCGCAGGTATCGGCGCGGTTTACGCGGATGTGGACACCTATTCCGATACCCCCGGCCGCACAACCGGTTTCGGCACGACCAGCTGGGATATGGCGTGGCAGGTGCAGGCCGGCGCGAATTACGTCCTCAGCCAAAACTGGGATTTCCGCGTGGATTACCGTTATGTCGACCTCGGCACCATCGACACGGGTGTCATCGCCACGGGTGAACGCTTTGAAGCCGACATCGCTTCCCATGACGTGCGCATCGGCGCGGTCTGGAAGTTCTGATTCCTGAAATCATCGCATGAAAAAAGGCCGGTCAGCGATGTGACCGGCCTTTTTGTTTTCGTGAGGCTTAGCCCCTCGCGTTGCCGTATTCCTTGCTGGCAGCCAGCTGTTTCTGCGCCTGCACGCGGGATGCGAAGCTGAGCACGTTGCTCTCGCGGGATGAACCACCACGGAACTTGCCCTGTTTGATTTCCGTCTCCAGCGCGGCGGCGAAGGCATCCGGCAGCACGGCCACGGGGTTGATGTTGCCTTTCAGCGCTTTCGCATCGCCGATGACATCGCGGATGACGGGCTCTTTCAGCGCATCGACGGGTTTCTCCGCCAGCTTGTTCAGCATCTTCTGGATTTCCTCCGCCTGCGGGCGGTCGAGCCAGTTCTGCTTCGCCTCATCGCTGAAACCATTGGCATAATGCGCCAGCGCGATGGCATGAGCATAGTAAGGCGCATCTTCCGGCGTGATGGGGTAGCGGCGGCTGGAGCCGTTCTTGTGGAAGGTCTGGCGGGTCAGTTCCGCTTTTTCTGAACCCGGTTCCTGCACCAGCGCGATGGATTCCTTCGGTTTGTTATTGTCATCGAGGAACACCACCTGCAGATGCCCACGGTCGCTGTTCGTGCCGGAATAGGAGATGATGAGCACGCGCGGATCGGCGCGGTAGCACTTCGCCCGCGCTTTGGATTGCGGCGTGGTGTGTTCGTTATTGGTGCTGAAGCGGTTCTCAAGGTCATCCACGCTGAATTTCTCGTTGCGCCCCAACAGCACATATTCATTGGATAGCGCGATGTCGAACAGGTGGAATTCGCCGCTGGCCATTTTCTTTTCCATCGCCTCGCGGCTCACAGGCTCGCGCTTGCTGGTGAAGAACTCGGCATCCTTCGGCAGGGTCACGCCTTCCAGTGTGGTGTATCGTTGGGAGAATTCCCATGCGATGTCGTCGAACTGGCTGTAATTCGGCTGTTCATGCACCTTGAACCCGAAGGCCGATTCCGTCGCGCGGTGGACGGCAGCGGTATTTGCCGCAGCGGCTTTTGGCAGGTCTCCGCCATGTTTCTCCGCGCCCAGCTCTTTGGCGTAGAACTCGCTCACGGCGGTCTGCGCGTCGCGCAGCATGGTCTTCACATCGGCAAGGCTGGTGTTGCGGTGGAACGGCTCGACGATATCGTTGACGATGCTCTGGATGGAACGCGTGTTGGTCATGCGCCGATTTCCTTCGGTTCGTTTATGGGATGTGCGTTTATAGCACGTAAGTATGACAGGATGATGACGGAAAGGGAGATTGCAAATCCACCGCAGCAGTTTATGATACAGGAAAACCAATAACAAGGGAGAGTGCATGAGGTTCGCGGGTGTCATCTTCCTGCTGGTGGGGTTCGCGCTGGGCTTCCTGACGTGGTATCTCTACGCCGACACGCGCACCTTCCTTGAAACCGCCGTCACCGCGCAGGGCGAGGTCGTCTCCTTCGACCGCCGTTTCGACGCCACATCCCGCAACCGCGACCGCGGTGATACCTATTATCCCGTCCTCGCCTTCACCGCCAGCAATGGCACGAAAGTGCGCTTCACCGCCAATCAGGGCAGCAACCCTCCCGCCTATCAGGTCGGCGAGCATGTCGAGGTGCTCTATGATGCCATCAATCCGCAGAATGCCCGCATGGGCGGTTTCGCTGGGCTTTGGCTCGGCATCATCGCCAGCGGTGTCATGGCGGTCATCTTCGCAGGCGTCGGCGCATTCACCATCCTGAAAGGCATCCGCCGCGCGGCAGACCGGAATTGGCTGCTTTCCAGCGGCCAGATAGTACAAGCCGACATCGTCCGTGTGGAATATGAGCAAGCCGAAGAATCCGGCGGGCAGGGCGGCTGGCACATCCTCGCCCAGTGGCAGGACCCACGCACCCGCAAAGTGCACGTCATGCGGAGCGACCCCATCCCCTTCGACCCCACGCCCTATCTTCCCGCTGGCCATGTGCCCGTGCGCATCAACCCCCTGAATCCCGAGAAATACTGGGTGGACACCAGCTTCCTCCCCGAAGCGGCCTGATATTCTTTCGTCTTGCCCATTTCGTCTTGCGCCGCAGCGAAAATAGGTTTAAGGCTTTCTGTATCGCTCAATACAAAGAAAGCCTTTCCCTATGTCCCACCACCACTCCCACGGTTCCCACGCCCATGGTTATGCCGCGCTCAGCACCAAAGCGCCCTTGCAGTTGATTCATTTCGAGCGCCGCGCCCCCCGCGCGCAGGACGTGGTGATTGACATCCAATACTGCGGCATCTGCCATTCCGATATCCATCAAGTGCGCGACGAATGGGGCAATGCGGTCTTCCCCATGGTGCCGGGGCATGAGATTGTCGGCGTGGTCGCGGCGGTCGGCAGCGGGGTCACCAAATTCACAGTCGGCCAGCGCGTCGGCGTGGGTTGCTTGGTGGATTCCTGCCAGCACTGCGAACAATGCGATAACGGGCTGGAGCAGTTCTGCGCAGAGCAAGTGGGAACGTATAACGCCACCGATAAAGACGGCACGCGCACGCAGGGCGGCTATTCCGACCATGTGGTGGTCGATGAGAAATTCGTGCTGAATATCCCCGATAACCTGCCCATGGATGCCGCCGCGCCGCTGCTTTGCGCAGGCATCACGCTCTATTCGCCGTTGAAACACTGGCAGGCCGGCCCCGGCAAGAAAGTCGCCATCGTCGGCCTTGGCGGCCTCGGTCACATGGGGGTGAAAATCGCCCATGCGCTTGGTGCGGAAGTCACCGTCCTCAGCCAGACGTTAAGCAAAGAAGCCGATGGCAAACGCCTCGGTGCCGACCATTTCTATGCCACATCCGACAAATCGACCTTCAAGAAACTGGCGGGCAGCTTCGACCTCATCATCAACACCGTGTCGATGGATTTGGATTGGAACGCCTATCTGAACTTGCTGAAAGTGGATGGCACGATGGTGCTGCTCGGCGTGCCGGAGAAGAAAGTGCCGCTCGGCGCATTCCCGCTCATCATGGGTCGCCGCAGCTTGGCGGGTTCGCTCATCGGCGGCATCGCGGAAACGCAGGAGATGCTCGATTTCTGTGGCAAGCATAACATCGTGTCGGACATCGAGGTCATCGACATCCGCGAGGTGAACGAAGCCTACGAACGCGTCATCAAAAGCGATGTGCGTTATCGCTTCGTCATCGACATGGAAACGCTGAAACGCGCCCACGGGCATTAAGACTCAAGGCCGCCATTTATCCTTCAGTGCCGCATCGCGCAACGGCCCATCGCTGACCTGCTTGCCGTCATCCCACACGGAAACGATATCCCGCGTGGCGCGGATGTTCTGCGACACATCGCCTTTCACCAGCAGCAGGTCGGCTTCCTTGCCCACTTCCAGCGTGCCTTTGGAATCGGCGATTCCCAGCAGTTCTGCGCCGTTGCGGGTGGATAGCGCGATGATCTGCTCCGCCGAAAGCCCCGCTTTCTGCATCAGCTCCAACTCATAATGTTCCG